>NZ_JBDYCV010000047.1:0-29956 GCF_040495915.1 Shigella sp. FJ200513
CTTCAGGGAAAAATATCATCAGATGGCTGCTTAAAAAAAGAACAAATGGTAGTGTCCGCTATTGCCAGTACACCTCAAACATCATCAATATCAGTCATAGTATTTCCTCGGTTATTTCAAATCAGCTTTGTTTCCTTTATTTAACAGTCCGTTCCCGCGGACTGTTTTTTTATTCAGGCCAGCGGATCATCTTCTTCCTGCATGGCAAAAAGTTTTTGCATCCCCAGCCGGAAATCGCGTTCAAATTCTTCGTCATGCTCTTCTTCATATTCCGGTTGCTGAACTGCCACCACATTACCAACCGGGCGATAAACATTACTCAGCCAGGGTTCAGCCTGTTTGTGTTCCAGAATCTGAATACCTTCATCTTCAGCATCACGAATTTTTTCCTCAGCGCGTTTGCGCATTCCTTTAATACGCTGCTGTTGTTTGTGATATTCAGCACTGACAGCAAAGGCTGCGCGTTTATTGCCGTTCCATATCGCCTCACAGATAAAGCTGCCGTCCTTGCGACGTACCGTAATTCGCTCGGCGTCATGAATGTCATAACTGATAAGCACTTTGCGACCGTGTTCGTCACGCAACTCCGGCGCGTAGTAAATATTGTTCAGCCACTGAATTTCGCAGCGTCTTACCGGTCGTTCCACCATTGGGCGGAACATGTCGCGCAGCTCAAGATCACTCAGCCACTCAATTTCGGTGTCTTCTTCTGCCTGGCGTTTTTTTCTGAACTCTGTCGGGCTGTAATGCCGTCCGTTCGGTTTCATCGGCAGCTCAGAATGCGGGCGGTTGTTGTACCATTCCACGCCTTCACGAATAGCCTCAATAAGCTCCGCCCACGATGGCAGCTCGCGCATTGCCGCTTTCTGGCGGTCGTTCAGAGGCTTGTCCTGTTGCAGGGCGTTAAACGCTGAACGCAGATCACGGTTAAGTACACGCAACGATTCCCGGTCAGCACCCTTGCCAAAATAGGTGCGATACCTCCTGGCTATACGCATCGGCAGTGTCCGGTTCAGGCGTTCAATAATGCCGCGTCCCTGTGGATTACCGGCAATACCGGTAGGGTGTTTAATCCCCAGGCGTGGCAGAATACCCACGACCTCTTTGTCCAGCATGTCAGCCGTTTCACCGGAACCGTTATCCGAGTAATACAGGAACGGTTTTCCGTGGTTGCGAATGCCGTGCTGTATCGCACCGGCAACGGCGAACACGTTTTCGGCAAGGTCAAGACTCCAGCCAACAACAAACCGTGTTCCACCATCGATCACAAACGTGACTTCCGGTGAGAATGGACGCCCGTGGATCGGATGCGCACATTTCAGCTTCATACCGTGACCGTCACCAATCCAGACATAATTCACCGGCATAGCTGTCCAGTCGCGGCGGGTGAATCCTTCAAGCTGACGGTATTCACTGCCGGTAACGCGCCCTTTTTGTTTCACCACTTCCGGCAGTTTTTTCATGGCATACCGGACAACATCATAGGAAGGCATCACCTCCAGCATGTACGGTTCGTCCGCATGGCGACGCTGCCATTCTGCGACAAAATCCTCGTAGGCTTCTGACATGGGTCTGCCGTTCACCTGGCGATACTGCGCCAGAAATTCAGGCAGCCAGCTGATTTCTTCCGGTTTTATTTCGTCGCGTTTTCCCGGTGCCAGTAACAGCAGCCGTTCGGCGGCGTTCTGCGACTGGTTGTATTTCAGAACCCACTGGTAAAGTGGATCGCGGCTGATAGTACGATTAGCGCCACGTTTTGCATTGGCGTTAACTGCGGCCTGTTGCAGGCGCTCCGGCAGCTCACCTTTACGGGCTTTTTCAACAAGAAAGTTAATGGCTTTCAGTCGCCCGGGGTTACCGGCGCTTTCCAGCTTCAGCACTTCCACCACCAGCGCAGCTCTTGCTTCAGATACCCAGCGCTGGTTTTCGGTCAGCGCATTCAGGCGTTCTTCCATCAGTTGTGGAGAACCGCGATATGCTTCGATTGCCTGGACAGCGTCAGGATTGCGTGTTTTTCTGGTAACAGCTTTCACTTCAGAAACATTGTTCTCTGTAGCCACCAGCTGTTCCACAT
Organism: Shigella sp. FJ200513; assembly: GCF_040495915.1. Lineage (NCBI taxonomy): Bacteria > Pseudomonadati > Pseudomonadota > Gammaproteobacteria > Enterobacterales > Enterobacteriaceae > Shigella > Shigella sp. FJ200513. The sequence continues at coordinate 2,075 of NZ_JBDYCV010000047.1, forward strand.
AGCGTTCACGCAGTGCCTTTCGTGTTATTTCAGGCAGACAATCAATGTGGTACTCAATGGCTTTTGTGCCTTCCCGACGGCGACTAACGTCACCAAGATCACGAGAAAAACGCTGTAACGCCTGTCGGATGCCTTTTGTGGTGGCTGGCATTCCTGGTACGCCGAGCAGGTCATTTACGGTAACGTACGACTGCATATCACGACGCCTTCCTGATAAATCCATCGTTACGATACCGGCTGGGCCAGATGATTTCTGGCGGTACACCTATAGCGTCAGAAATTACGCGTTCGTATTTTTTGTTTGGTGTGCGAACTACCGCTTTCAGTGAATCCTGAGCATAACCAGCATGGAGTGAAAGCTCCCGGAAGGAAGACCACCCGTTATCTTTGAGCGCCAGCTGAATCTTCAGCGAAGGCCAATCGCGGTCACTATCTTCTCTTTGTCTCATCTTTCCTTTAACCTACAAAATTACCCGCGCGGATATCCGGTCGGATATCCGTATGGATAAAGATTAAGATACCAAAGATTCCCTGCAAAGGGTTCTTTGGTGTTTTTATGGTTTATTTTTTAATTTTATTATTTATCAATGAATTAGATAGAAAGGAACCAAGAATGAGAAAAGCACCCCAAGGTTCTTTTCCTGCCGATGGAAAAGAACCGATTATCGAAAGAATCTTTAGGTTAGTAGAACGATACCCTTCAAGAAATGCGGCTGCTCGGGCATGGGGGATCAATGAAGGCACTTTAAAAAATTATTACAACAGGCGGGATTACGCACCGATACCACGCCCGTATCAGTTAAAAAAGATAGCAGAAAGCGAAAATGTTACCTTGGAATGGCTCATGACGGGAGAGGGTGATGTTGAACTAAAAGATTCCAAAGAACCCAAAAAAGAGAATGCGGATAATGTTGATGCTCAAATTCTAATGTTCTTGTCATTTCTTAAACCACAAGAAAAACAACAAGTAGCTGATGTTCTTGGGAGAAAAGGAGCGGAGCAATTACTCATTCTTCTGGATGAGCACATCCAAGAGTTGCACGCTCTAGTTGGAGTTCGTAGAGCCATAGCGTTAAGCCTTGGTAATTTGCCAGACGAAAAGGTTAGAGAGATTTACGCGTTGTCCGAAGCTAAGGGCGATCACTTAAATCTACCTCAGAAAGCAGCCAGCGCATAACCCAGTGCAAGTGCCTAGCTGTGCTAAAATTACATTGGTTTTGGCGCTTGCACCCATCAGCGCTATAATAAACACCTGAATCGTTTTTGAACGGTCTTTAAAGGCTATTGTAAGAACCTGTGAGTTATCTTGAATGTTTTATTGATATCGAACCGTTTAACATTTTTGGACTCGCTTTATCTTGAAAACCTTGAGTTCCTAACTTGTTGATTCCAATCTATTCCCGTCTTTTTTAATCTCTTCCCGGTTATCTTGAATAAATTACCTAGTCATAGGTAGTCGATTTCGGTCCACGGCATACCGAGATAGAGTGATTCGAAAATCGGTTTGCTGCGATAAGAGACTTTATCGATGCGCACCACGGTCATGTTGCGCCCACCGGAGTAGTGCCCGGTAAACTCACCGAACGGCCCTTCGATTTCGCGTTTACGGCTTTCGATAACCCCTTCGAGGATCACTTCTGAACCCCACGGCACATCAAAACCGGTCAGCGGAGCGGTGGCGATCGGGTACGGGCTTTCACGCAGCGCGCCTGCCATTTCATACTCAGACTGATCGTATTTCAGCGGCGTGGCCCCCATCAGCGTGATGATCGGATCGTTACCGAGCGTGATCGCAATCGGCAGATCTTCACCGCGCTCTTCTGCTTTATGCAGATGCAGGGCGATATCGTGCATCGGCACCGGTTGCAGGCCGAGCTTACGCTTGCCCTTCACTTCCATGCGGTAGATGCCGACGTTCTGCTTGCCGAAGTTATCCGGGTCGAGCGGATCGCGGGAAACCACGCACGCTTTGTCGAGATAGAAACCGCCATCGCCATCATTCAGGCGAAACAGCGGCAGAATATCGAACAGGTTGATCTCTTCGCCATCGACGGTGTTCTGCGCCCAGGCTGGATTGGCGCGGCGCTCCGGGGCAATCGGGAAGTTATCCCAGCGGCGGATAAACTCATCAATCTGCTTTTTGACCGGGGTGTTTGGTGGCAGGCCAAGGGAAATCGCGTGGTTCTGCCAGGAACCGATGGTATTCATCGCCACGCGGGCATCGGTAAAGCCGCGAATATTATCAAACCACAGCGCGGGCGCGCCGTCGCCGATACGCCCGGTGGCGTTAGCTGCTGCTGCCAGATCCGGCTCAGCGTTCACTTCTTCGCTGATTTTCAGTAACTGGCCGTGGTCATCAAGCGCCTGTAAAAAGCTGCGTAAATCATCAAATGCCATTATTCATTCTCCTGAGAAAAATTCCGGGCCTGCGGCAATCCTTGCCAGCGCCTGGCGTGGGGATGTTCGAGGCCAAATTGATCCAGCACGCGGGCTACCACATGGTGGACAATGTCATCTACCGTTTCGGGATGGTTATAAAAGGCAGGCATCGGCGGCACCATCGCCACGCCCATGCGTGAAAGTGCGAGCATATTTTCGAGATGGATGGTGCTAAGCGGCATTTCACGCGGCACCAGCACCAGTTTGCGGCCTTCTTTGAGCACGACGTCCGCCGCGCGCCCTACCAGGCCATCGGCGTAACCAGCGCGGATACCGGCGAGCGTTTTCATACTGCACGGAATAACGATCATGCCGTCGGTACGAAAAGAACCGGATGAGATGATCGCCGCCTGATCCGCCGGGTTATGGCTGAAGTCTGCGAGGGCAGCAACATCGCGAGCGCTGTAAGGCGTTTCCAGTTCAATGGTGGTTTTCGCCCACTTCGACATCACCAGATGAGTCTCGACATTCGGCATCTCACGCAGCGCTTGCAGTAATGCCACACCAAGAGGCGCACCGGTAGCCCCTGTCATCCCGACGATCAGTTTCATTGCTTATTCTCTTAATTATTCGTATACGAACGTTATTATTAACATACTCCTTCATTTCCACAGCGGCAAGGATTGAAAAGTAACAACATCTTCTTCGTCACTAAAAAACCGCTATGATAGCGACAGAGAATTAGCCCGGAGTTTACATGGCGTTACGAAATAAAGCGTTCCATCAGTTACGACAGCTTTTTCAGCAGCACACGGCTCGCTGGCAGCACGAGTTACCTGACCTGACCAAACCACAGTACGCGGTGATGCGCGCCATTGCTGATAAACCTGGTATTGAACAGGTGGCACTGATAGAAGCAGCAGTCAGCACCAAAGCAACGCTAGCAGAAATGTTGGCAAGAATGGAAAATCGTGGCTTAGTCAGACGTGAACATGACGTCGCTGACAAGCGGCGACGCTTTGTCTGGCTGACTGCCGAAGGAGAAAAGCTACTTGCTGCGGCGATACCTATTGGTGACAGCGTGGATGAGGAATTTTTGGGGCGTTTGAGTGGAGAAGAGCAGGAGCTGTTTATGCAGTTGGTGCGCAAGATGATGAGCACATAGAATGCTGATTGCCGGGTAGGACGCTGACGTGTCTTATCCAGGCGACAAAAACACAAGCTTCCCAAACAAAAGAAAAAGGCCAGCCTCGCTTGAGACTGGCCTTTCTGACAGATGCTTACTTACTTGCGGAACAGCGCTTCGATATTCAGCCCCTGCGTTTGCAGGATTTCGCGCAAACGGCGCAGGCCTTCAACCTGAATCTGGCGAACACGTTCACGGGTGAGGCCAATTTCACGACCTACATCTTCCAGTGTTGCCGCTTCATACCCCAGCAAACCGAATCGACGTGCCAGTACTTCACGCTGTTTGGCGTTCAGCTCGAACAGCCATTTGACGATGCTCTGCTTCATATCGTCATCTTGCGTGGTATCTTCCGGACCGTTCTCTTTTTCATCGGCCAGGATGTCCAGCAACGCTTTTTCGGAATCACCACCCAGCGGGGTGTCTACCGAGGTAATGCGCTCGTTAAGACGAAGCATACGGCTGACGTCATCAACTGGCTTATCCAGTTGCTCTGCGATCTCTTCCGCACTTGGTTCATGGTCCAGCTTATGGGACAACTCACGTGCGGTTCGCAGGTAAACGTTCAGCTCCTTTACGATGTGAATCGGCAAACGAATAGTACGGGTTTGGTTCATAATCGCCCGTTCAATCGTCTGGCGAATCCACCAGGTTGCGTATGTTGAGAAGCGGAAACCACGTTCCGGGTCAAACTTCTCTACCGCGCGGATCAGCCCCAAGTTGCCCTCTTCGATAAGGTCCAGCAACGCCAGACCACGATTGCCATAACGGCGGGCAATTTTTACCACCAGACGCAAGTTACTCTCGATCATCCGGCGGCGAGAGGCGACATCTCCACGCAGTGCGCGACGCGCAAAATAAACTTCTTCTTCGGCCGTTAACAGTGGTGAATAACCAATCTCACCAAGGTAAAGCTGAGTCGCGTCCAACACACGCTGTGTGGCTCCCTGCGATAACAGTTCCTCTTCGGCCAAATCGTTATCACTGGGTTCCTATTCTACTAAGGCCTTTTCGTCAAAAACCTCAACTCCGTTCTCATCAAATTCCGCATCTTCATTTAAATCATGAACTTTCAGCGTATTCTGACTCATAAGGTGGCTCCTACCCGTGATCCCTTGACGGAACATTCAAGCAAAAGCCTGGTTCCGCCGATTTATCGCTGCGGCAAATAACGCAGCGGGTTTACGGATTTCCCCTTGTAACGAATTTCAAAATGCAAGCGTGTTGAACTGGTTCCGGTGCTACCCATGGTTGCTATTTTTTGCCCCGCCTTCACTTCTTGTTGTTCCCGGACCAGCATTGTGTCGTTATGGGCGTAGGCACTCAGGTAATCATCATTATGTTTGATGATAATCAGATTACCGTAGCCGCGCAGCGCGTTACCAGCATAAACAACGCGGCCATCTGCGGTCGCGATAATTGCCTGTCCTTTGCTGCCTGCGATATCAATCCCCTTGTTGCCCCCCTCAGAAGCGCCAAAGGTTTCGATCACTTTGCCCTCAGTCGGCCAGCGCCAGGTGGAGATAGGCGTACTGGTTGATGTACTGCTGACAGTCGGCTCGGTTGTGCTTGCTGTTGGTACCGTTACAGGCGCTGTGACCGTGGTCGCAGTTGGCTTGTTGTTCGGCAACATTTTGTTAGCACTCTGTTCACCCGAAGACTCAGAATACGTAATTGTCGGTTGCGACGCAACAGCAACGGTGGAATTTTGTGCAGGCTTGATCACAACTCCTTGCTCTGCTGCGTCGGCCTGGGTAATGGCATTTCCGCCAGTGATTGGCGTACCGGAAGCATTACCCACCTGCAAGGTCTGACCAACGTTCAGCGCGTATGGTGCCTGAATATTGTTGCGCTGAGCAAGGTCACGGAAATCGTTGCCAGTAATCCAGGCGATATAGAAAAGTGTGTCGCCTTTTTTCACGGTATAGGTACTGCCGCTATAACTGCCTTTCGGAATGTTCCCATACTGACGGTTATAGACGATGCGTCCGTTTTCCATCTGTACCGGCTGCTGAGCTACTGGCTGCACTGGCTGGATTTGCGGTTGTTGAGTAGCCTGAATTTGTGGCTGCTGTACCGGCTGAATTTGCGGTTGCTGCGCTGTAGACGTCGTCCCCATTTTCGGCGGCGGCGTAATCAACATACCAGAATTAGTATTTGCAGGCGCATTGCCATTAACGGAGCTGACCGGTGCCGGTGGATTTGAAGTGTCAGAACAGCCTGCCAGCCATAGCGAAACCAGTGACAAAGCCGCAATGCGGCGAACGGTGAATTTTGGGCTTCCCGCGCTCATTTATCCCCCAGGAAAAATTGGTTAATAACCAGTGACATAATTACCGTGCAAGGCACCCTACTGAACACTGGAAAAGATGTTCACGATACGCTGACCTACGGCAAAATAACCAGGAAAAATCCAGGTATTTCCTCACGTTTTAAGCCAGCTCACCCTTCACTAAAGGGACAAAGCGCACGGCCTCCACGGTATCGATAATAAATTCGCCTCCCCGACGACGCACCCGTTTCAAATACTGGTGCTCCTCCCCTACGGGTAAGACGAGAATCCCGCCTTCGTCCAGCTGCGTCATTAGCGCAGTTGGAATTTCCGGCGGTGCCGCCGTAACAATGATAGCGTCAAACGGCGCACGTGCCTGCCAACCTTGCCATCCATCACCATGACGGGTTGAAACATTATGTAAATCAAGATTTTTCAGGCGGCGACGTGCCTGCCACTGCAAGCCTTTAATCCGTTCAACCGAGCAAACATGCTGGACAAGATGCGCCAGGATTGCCGTTTGATATCCCGAACCAGTGCCAATTTCCAGCACCCGCGACTGCGGCGTCAGCTCGAGTAATTCGGTCATTCGCGCCACCATATACGGCTGCGAAATTGTCTGCCCCTGACCTATCGGCAAGGCGATATTGTCCCAGGCTTTTTGTTCAAACGCTTCATCAACGAATTTTTCACGCGGCACGGCGGCAAGTGCATTCAGCACCTGCTCATCCTGAATACCTTGCGCACGTAATTGATCCAGAAGTGCTTGTACGCGTCTGCTTACCATTGCGTGCCAACTCCCACGCTGTTTAACCAGTCTGAAACCACATCTTGCGCGCTATGCGCAGTTAAATCCACATGCAGCGGCGTGATGGAGACATAGCCCTCATCTACCGCAGCAAAATCGGTCCCCGGACCGGCATCACATTTACCGCCCGGCGGGCCAATCCAGTACAGCGTATTGCCGCGCGGATCTTGCTGCGGGATCACCTGATCTGCCGGATGTCGTGTACCGCAGCGCGTCACGCGAATACCTTTGATTTGATCCAAGGGTAAATCCTGAACGTTAATATTAAGAATACGTCCGGTGCGCAGCGGCTCTTTACACAGTGCGCGCAAAATTGAACAGGTTACCGCCGCGGCAGTGTCGTAATGTTTATGCCCGTCAAGCGAGACGGCCAGCGCCGGAAAACCTAAATGACGGCCTTCCATCGCGGCGGCTACCGTACCGGAATAAATAACATCATCCCCCAGATTCGGCCCGGCGTTAATTCCGGACACAACAATGTCCGGGCGCGGACGCATCAGAGCATTCACGCCAAGATAGACACAATCGGTCGGGGTTCCCATTTGCACAGCAATATCACCATTTTCAAAGGTAAACGTGCGCAGGGAGGATTCCAGTGTCAGAGAATTTGAAGCGCCGCTGCGGTTACGATCGGGGGCGACCACCTGAACGTCAGCAAACTCACGCAAGGCTTTCGCCAGCGTTTGTATACCGGGTGCATGTACCCCGTCATAATTACTCAGCAATATGCGCATAATCACCTGTTGTGTTGATAAGTTCCCTGACAACGCTGGTTGCAAAACTACCCGCCGGAAGCCAGAAACGGATCTCTACGGTGACGTCATCCCACCAGTTCCAGCTTAATTGTTGCGGATACAGCAGCATCGCTCTGCGCGCGGCTTCAACTTTTTCGCGCACCAGTAAAGCTTGTAATTCAGTTTCTGCGGCGACAGCTGCTTGTTCGAATGCCAGCGCTTCACGCTGAGTTCCCCATTCGCCACTGCCCGGCAATGCGGCGGTTATCATCAGCTCTTTATCGTTGACGCGACGCTGTAATTCCGCCAGTTCTTCGGTGGTTGCTACAAACCAGCTACCACGTCCGGCTAATTGTAGCGCATCGCCGTCAACAACTTGATTAACGTCTGCTTTTTTGAGGCGCTCAGCAACAATCTGATTAAACAACGCACTGCGGGCTGCCGACAACCAAAAACTCCGTTTATTGCGATCGCGCACCGGAGTATTGGTTTGCGCCCAGCGCAGCGCGCCCTGCAAGTTGCTACCGCCAATCCCAAAACGTTGGGCACCGAAGTAGTTCGGTACACCTTTTACGCAAATATCGATCAGACGTTGTTCAACGTCATCGCGATTGCTCACTTCGCGCAGAACCAGGGTAAAGGCGTTACCTTTCAGCGCCCCTAAACGCAGCTTGCGCTTGTGCCGCGCATACTCCAGCACCTGGCAGCCTTCCAGTTGAAAGGCGCTCAGATCGGGCATTTCCTTGCCCGGCACGCGAGCACATAACCACTGTTCCGTTACAGCATGTTTGTCTTTTTGCCCAGCGAAGCTGACTTCACGGGAATGAATTTTCAGGAATTTCGCCAGTGCATCCGCCACAAAACGGGTATTGCAGCCGTTTTTGAGGATTCTAACCAGAATATGCTCACCTTCACCATCAGGCTCAAAGCCCAAATCTTCCACCACCACAAAGTCTTCCGGATTGGCTTTCAGCAGCCCGGTGCCTTGCGGTTTACCGTGGAGGTAAGTGAGATTATCAAACTCAATCATTTTGTTGCCTTAATGAGTAGCGCCACCGCTTCACAGGCAATCCCTTCCCCACGTCCGGTAAATCCAAGTTTTTCCGTAGTAGTGGCTTTCACGTTAACATCATCCATATGGCAGCCGAGATCTTCGGCAATAAACACGCGCATTTGTGGAATGTGCGGCAACATCTTCGGTGCCTGAGCGATGATAGTGACATCGACGTTGCCAAGGGTATAACCCTTCGCCTGAATACGACGCCAGGCTTCGCGTAGCAGCTCGCGGCTGTCGGCACCTTTAAATGCCGGATCGGTATCCGGGAACAGTTTGCCGATATCCCCCAGCGCCGCCGCGCCAAGCAATGCATCGGTCAACGCATGAAGCGCCACGTCGCCATCAGAATGCGCCAGCAATCCTTTTTCGTAAGGAATGCGTACGCCACCAATGATAATTGGGCCTTCACCGCCAAAGGCGTGTACGTCAAAACCGTGTCCAATTCGCATTATGTATTCTCCTGATGGATGGTTCGGGTGAGGTAAAACTCGGCCAGTGCCAAATCTTCCGGGCGCGTGACTTTAATGTTATCCGCGCGGCCTTCGACCAACTGCGGATGAAATCCGCAATATTCCAGCGCCGAGGCTTCGTCGGTAATGGTAGCGCCTTCATTTAGAGCGCGCGTCAGACAGTCATGTAACAGCTCACGAGGGAAAAATTGCGGCGTCAGCGCGTGCCATAAGCCGTTGCGATCAACGGTATGAGCAATGGCATTTTTGCCCGGTTCGGCACGTTTCATAGTATCGCGCACTGGTGCGGCGAGGATCCCTCCCGTGCGGCTGGTTTCGCTCAACGCCAACAATCGCGCAAGGTCATCCTGATGCAAACAAGGACGAGCGGCGTCATGCACCAATACCCACTGCACATCGCCAGCGGCTTTCAGACCTGCCAGCACGGAATCGGCACGCTCATCACCGCCATCTACAACGGTGATTTGCGGATGATTCGCCAGAGGAAGTTGTGCAAAACGGCTATCGCCAGGACTTATGGCAATGACGACACGTGTCACCCGGGGATGCGCCAGCAGCGCATGCACCGAGTGTTCAAGAATGGTTTGATTACCGATTGAGAGATATTGCTTAGGACATTCCGTTTGCATTCGACGGCCAAATCCGGCCGCCGGAACCACGGCGCAAACATCCAAATGAGTGGTTGCCATGTTAATTCCCGGGCTGATTTATCGATTGTTTTGCCCCGCAGACTGTGCGCGCTTCGACGCGTCAGGCACCAGACGATAAAAAGTTTCGCCCGGCCTGGTCATGCTGAGTTCATTACGCGCACGCTCTTCGAGCGCCTCCTGGCCGCCATTGAGATCGTCAATTTCGGCAAAAAGTTGATCGTTTCGCGCTTTAAGTTTCGCGTTTGTAGCTTGCAGTGCCGCCACATCATCATTGACGCGGGTATAGTCATGTATACCGTTCTTACCGAACCACAGCGAATACTGTAGCCAGACCAGAATAGCCAGCAACAGCAGCGTTAGTTTACCCATCCTGCCCCCTGAAAAACTGCATCATCATCCCATGCATCCGAAGACGACTCTACATCCTCTGTTGGGGATACCGCGACAACGCGGGCAAATGTACCACATTTGCCCATTGTTACGTATACCCAGGGCGTGCAGAACATAATCTCATTATTAGTTACGGTTTGAATTATGAACAGAGGAGACAAGAAAGTACAAATTAGCCCAGTAGCCACATAAACAGTGCGCCAAACATAATGCCTACTGTCACCAGGGTGAAAACAATACTGTAGCGTAGCTTTCCGTCCATCAATGAATGCAGCGCAATCCCCACCACTACCGCGACAGGCATCAGTGCCAGAAAGAAAGGCCAGGTGTAGAGAAAGAAGAACAGCGTGTTAGAGCCATAAATCAACATCGGCATCGCCAGCGCAAATAACCAGGAGATAAAACCGACCACGGCACCAGGCAGTGACCATGTAGTTTCTTCATCCTCAGTAAGGCTGTCGTTATTTGTTAGTGTAATGTTATGGCTATTACGCATATTTGATCCTGTTACTTTGACGAACCGGGCATGGAAACCCGGTGGTGTCTCAGGATCTGATAATATCGTTCTGTCTCAACAGATCTAATAATTGCTGTACCAAATTTGTTACTAATTGTTCACCATTGAGATGAATTTCTGCCGATTCAGGCGCTTCGTAAACGGAATCTATTCCCGTAAAGTTGCGCAGTTCACCGGCACGCGCTTTCTTATATAAGCCTTTTGGATCGCGGGCTTCGCAAATCGCCAGCGGCGTATCGACAAACACTTCAATAAAGCGCCCTTCTCCTACGCGTTCGCGAACCATCTGGCGTTCGGCGCGGTGTGGCGAGATAAATGCGGTCAGCACCACCAGTCCGGCTTCAACCATCAAATTCGCCACTTCACCGACGCGACGGATATTCTCTTTACGATCGGCATCGCTAAAACCGAGATCGCTGCATAATCCGTGGCGAACATTGTCGCCATCCAGCAGATACGTACTGACGCTGAGTTTATGTAACGCCTCCTCCAGCGCCCCGGCGACCGTTGATTTACCGGACCCGGAGAGGCCGGTAAACCACAGCACTACACCACGATGACCGTGGTGTAGTTCGCGTTGTTGCACAGTGACCGGATGACTATGCCAGACGACGTTTTCGTCATGCAGCGCCATTATTTATCCCCCAGCAAATCGCGCGCGCCCCAGTGCGGAAAGTGGCGACGAACCAGGGCATTCAATTCCAGTTCGAATGCACTGAATTCAGATGACGCAGCTGTTGCCTGGCTAACTGGCTCGTGCACCATACCGGCACCCACGGTCACATTGCTCAGGCGATCGATAAAAATCAGCCCACCGGTAACCGGATTTTGCTGATAGCGATCTAACACCAGTGGCTCGTCAAAAGTGAGATCCACCAGGCCGATGCCGTTCAGCGGCAGGTTTTCAACTTCGCGTTGGGTAAGGTTATTAATATCAACCTGATAACGAATGCCATCAACACGAGCACGCGTCTTCTTACCGGCAATTTTGATGTCATAACTCTGGCCCGGGGAAAGCGGCTGTTCCGCCATCCATACCACATCCACCGACGCACTCTGCACCGCCGGTAACGCTTCGTCTGCCGCCAGCAGCAGATCACCACGGCTGATATCGATCTCATCCGTCAGCACCAGGGTGATCGCTTCTCCGGCAAAGACTTCTTCGCGATCACCATCAAAAGTCACGATCCGCGCGACGTTTGATTCCACACCAGAGGGCAGCACTTTTACACGTTGCCCGACTTCCACGCGACCGGATGCCAGCATTCCGGCGTAGCCACGAAAATCGAGATTTGGGCGGTTAACGTACTGCACCGGGAAGCGCATTGGCTGGGCATCCACCACTCGCTGGATCTCCACGGTTTCCAGCACTTCGAGCAGTGTCAGACCGCTGTACCACGGCATACTTTCACTTTGCGAAGCCACGTTGTCACCTTCCAGTGCGGAGAGCGGCACAAAGCGGATATCCAGATTACCCGGCAGCTGCCCGGCAAAGGTCAGATAATCTTCACGAATACGGGTGAACGTCTCTTCACTGTAATCCACCAGATCCATTTTGTTGATCGCCACGACCAGATGTTTGATCCCCAACAGTGTGGAGATAAAACTGTGACGACGGGTTTGATCGAGCACGCCTTTACGGGCATCAATCAGTAAGATCGCCAGTTCACATGTCGATGCGCCAGTCGCCATATTGCGAGTGTACTGCTCGTGCCCTGGGGTGTCGGCGATAATAAATTTACGCTTCTCGGTAGAGAAATAGCGGTAGGCCACATCAATAGTGATGCCCTGTTCGCGCTCAGCTTGCAGGCCGTCCACCAGCAGAGCCAGATCCAGCTTTTCGCCCTGGGTTCCGTGACGCTTACTGTCGTTATGCAGCGATGAGAGCTGATCTTCGTAGATTTGGCGGGTATCGTGCAGCAGACGACCAATCAGGGTACTTTTGCCGTCATCGACGCTACCACAGGTCAGAAAACGCAGCAGGCTTTTATGTTGTTGCGCAATCATCCAGGCTTCGACGCCGCCTTCATTGGCGATTTGTTGTGCAAGTACGGTGTTCATCTTAAAAATACCCCTGACGTTTTTTCAGCTCCATGGATCCCGCCTGGTCGCGGTCAATCACGCGACCCTGACGTTCACTGGTGGTGGAAACCAGCATCTCTTCGATGATTTCCGGCAGTGTTTGTGCATTTGACTCCACCGCACCGGTCAGCGGCCAGCAGCCCAGCGTACGGAAACGCACCATCCGTTTTTTGATCACTTCGCCCGGTTGCAGGTCGATACGGTTGTCATCAATCATCATCAACATACCGTCGCGTTCCAGAACCGGACGTTCCGCAGCGAGATACAGCGGCACAATGTCGATATTTTCCAGCCAGATGTATTGCCAGATATCCTGCTCGGTCCAGTTAGAGAGCGGGAAGACGCGGATGCTTTCGCCTTTGTTAATTTGCCCGTTGTAGTTGTGCCACAGCTCCGGGCGCTGATTTTTCGGATCCCAGCGATGGAAGCGGTCACGGAAAGAGTAGATTCGCTCTTTAGCGCGGGATTTCTCTTCGTCACGGCGCGCACCACCGAAGGCGGCATCAAAACCGTATTTGTTCAGCGCCTGTTTCAGGCCTTCAGTTTTCATAATATCGGTATGTTTCGCGCTGCCGTGCACGAATGGATTAATCCCCATCGCCACGCCTTCCGGGTTTTTATGCACCAGCAGCTCGCAGCCGTAGGCTTTCGCCGTACGATCGCGGAACTCATACATCTCGCGGAATTTCCAGCCGGTATCGACATGCAGCAACGGGAAAGGCAGCGTACCTGGATAAAACGCCTTGCGCGCCAGATGCAGCATGACGCTGGAATCTTTACCGATAGAGTAGAGCATCACCGGATTTGAGAATTCTGCCGCCACCTCGCGAATAATGTGGATGCTTTCCGCCTCCAGTTGCCGCAGGTGAGTAAGTCGTTTTTGAGCCATAACCGTTCCTTTGCAATACCGCTATTTTCTTGCCATCAGATGTTTCGACTATAGGGAGCGTAAGAGAACGAATGAAATTACCAATTAGAATGAGTAGTTCCTTAACGGAATAACGATTTGGCAAAGCTAATATCAAAAAGTGCTTAAGGCACCGGATTTCGGGCGTTTAGGAAGATTTGAAATTGTTTTAGCGCAGCGGCAGTTTCATACTATGGCGGTAAAAAAATTTGCATGGTATTTAAGGACTCACTATGTTTTCCGCATTGCGCCACCGTACCGCTGCCCTGGCGCTCGGCGTATGCTTTATTCTCCCCGTACACGCCTCGTCACCTAAACCTGGCGATTTTGCTAATACCCAGGCACGACATATTGCTACTTTCTTTCCGGGACGCATGACCGGAACTCCAGCAGAAATGTTATCTGCCGATTATATTCGCCAACAGTTTCAGCAAATGGGTTATCGCAGTGATATTCGGACATTTAATAGTCGGTATATTTATACCGCCCGCGATAATCGCAAGAACTGGCATAACGTGACAGGAAGTACGGTGATTGCCGCTCATGAAGGCAAAGCGCCGCAGCAGATCATCATTATGGCGCATCTGGATACTTACGCCCCGCTGAGCGATGCTGACGCAGATGCCAATCTCGGCGGACTGACGTTACAAGGAATAGATGATAACGCCGCAGGTTTAGGTGTCATGCTGGAACTGGCAGAACGCCTGAAAAATACGCCTACCGAGTATGGTATTCGATTTGTGGCGACCAGCGGCGAAGAGGAAGGAAAATTAGGCGCTGAGAATTTACTCAAGCGGATGAGTGACACCGAAAAGAAAAATACGCTGCTGGTGATTAATCTCGATAACTTAATTGTTGGCGATAAATTGTATTTCAACAGCGGTGTAAAAACCCCTAAAGCAGTAAGGAAATTAACGCGCGACAGGGCGCTGGCAATTGCACGCAGTCACGGAATAGCCGCAACGACCAATCCGGGTTTGAATAAAAATTATCCGAAAGGCACTGGGGGTTGTAATGACGCAGAAATATTCGACAAAGCGGGCATTGCTGTACTTTCGGTGGAAGCGACTAACTGGAATCTTGGAAATAAGGATGGTTATCAGCAACGCGCAAAAACACCTGCCTTCCCGGCGGGAAATAGCTGGCATGACGTAAGACTGGATAATCAACAACATATTGATAAGGCACTTCCTGGAAGAATAGAACGTCGCTGCCGTGACGTTATGCGGATAATGCTACCGTTGGTGAAGGAGCTGGCGAAGGCGTCTTGATGGGTTTGAAAATGGGAGCTGGGAGTTCTACCGCAGGGGCGGGGAATTCTAAGTGATACCCATCATCGCATCCAGTGCGTCCGGTTTACTTCCGGGAAAACCGCACCGTATTGCGCCGGTTTATCTCCGCTGGAGCGGGGAACACCTCTGGCGAATAGAAAGCAAGCCAGGTTTTGACCAGTCGATCGTACATGGCATTGGCCGTTGCCATTGTTGGCAGGCCAAAAAACAGCCCCTGAGCGTTACCCGCAGCCATCAACCTGTGCGCCAGGATAAGCGCCGCTTCTGTTTTACCTGCGCCGGTCACATCTTCCAGAATAAACAACTGTGGTCCTGGCTGATTGATATCCAGATCCAGCACCTTTTGCTGTAACGGTGTCGTATTCTCAATAAAAGGAAACAGCGTATTAATTCCGGTGAAAGGCGCGGTTTCTGCTTGTGGCGGAAAGACGGTTAATGCGTTTTGAGCCTGAACTAAAGCCTTTTGCCAGTAATCTTCAATATCCATTGCCTGTGCGACGCGTGGAAAAAATCGCGTTGACGACCCTGTCCAGTCTGCAAGTACGACGGTTGCAGAGATATACCAGGAAAGTTGTTTTATAAGTTCAACGCCCTCGTCATCATCCCAGAATGTGGGGATCTCTATTCGCGGAAACAGTGGCTTGATTTCAAGGAGAAAATCTCGTGCTGCAGCTTTGTCTTCAGGCAGAAAATTATCCAATTCATCCATACGATCAGGGGGCCGACCATGATGCCCTGTCGTCACGGGCATCCACATTTCTATCACTCGCCTAAGTTTGCGCGGAGAGAGCGAAGATGAAGGAAGTAACTCCTGACATTCACTTAAATAATGATTCCACAACCAGTAGCCCAGCGTTGAATGAGAGATTTTTTCGTAATTTTTTCTGGCACCTTCCTGAATCTTGAATTCAGGGGGCAGGTAAAGTTGTTGAAAAGAGCGGGCAAATTTTCCAATATCGTGCCAGCACAGCAACCAGGCGAAAAATCGAGCTGCCTGTTCCTTGTCAGAAATCCCTAATTGACGAAAATAATCAGCCAGCCCGAAGCAATTTCTTTTAACCATTAAATAGCCCATTGCGGCCACATCCAGCAAATGCCAGCAAAGAAGGTGATAGTCGTCGATACCCTCTTTCTCGCCACGTCGGTTTTTTCCCCAGAAATCAAAGAAAGTCACAATATTTTTATCCTTCAGTAAACTTAAAGGATATTTACGCATATTTTAAAAACTATCTATGATATATATCAGCCAATAAAACATTTACATTATGAATAAATTAATGATTTTCATTTGAAATTCATAATAATAAATAGAGACTATATATTCACATAAAAAATATAAATTTAAAAAAAGGGTGCAGGAGACCAAACCATCACAATTCAGTACGCGGGGTTTTACCCCCGCGTGGTGGCTACTTCTTCGATTCGTAAGCGAGAACTGCCTTAAACTCCATACCACGTTCTCTGATACTCAACTCACATAACGAGTCACCTACCATCAACGTGAATCCCAGTACTGTACAACACAGTACGATGATTGCCACAAGGGCATATTTTGTCAGCATGTCT
The DNA here is from genome assembly GCF_040495915.1 of Shigella sp. FJ200513. Lineage (NCBI taxonomy): Bacteria > Pseudomonadati > Pseudomonadota > Gammaproteobacteria > Enterobacterales > Enterobacteriaceae > Shigella > Shigella sp. FJ200513. Next base: position 18,385 of record NZ_JBDYCV010000047.1, read on the forward strand.
TGCCTCCCTGCAAAGAAGAGACTAACATCCGAATTGCTACGTTCGAACGCGAGCCTCAGGTTGATAGAAATATCGCCTGGGGCTTTTGTCCATCTGGAACCTCGCGAATGCTTAACGCCAGACAGCCTCAAGCACCCAACGCCATTCTATACCTGTTAATTTTCCCTGCGATGTTCACCTTTAAATGCCGGAATGCTGCTCGCAAAATAAAAACGCCCCCATCATTTCTGACAGAGGCGTTTAATTTATCCGGCAATATTTACCCTTCGTGTAATCCACATTCCCTTTTTAAGCCAAAGAAACGCGTTTCTTCTTCCGCCATGCCGGGTTCCCATTTACGGGTTGTATGGGTATCGCCCACCGATAAATATCCTTCGTCCCATAATGGGTGATATTTCAGGCCATGTTTTTGCAGGTACTGATAAATAGTTCGGTTATCCCAGTCGATAATCGGCAGCACTTTAAATACGCCACGCTGAATTGCCAGCACCGGTAAATTGGCACGGCTGCCGGATTGTTCACGCCGCAGGCCAGCAAACCACGTTTGCGCATTCAGTTCTTTCAGCGCCCGGTTCATCGGTTCGACTTTGTTGATGTCATTGTACTTTTCAATGCCTTCAACGCCCTGTTCCCACAGTTTGCCGTAGCGTGCTTCCTGCCAGGCGGCGCTTTCGGTAGCGCGGTACACTTTCAGGTTGAGCTTGAGTTTGTCCGTTAACTCGTCAATAAAGCGGTAGGTTTCCGGGAACAGATAGCCGGTGTCGGTGAGGATCACCGGAATATCCGGGTGAATCTGATTCACCAGATGCAGGCTCACCGCCGCCTGAATGCCAAAGCTGGAAGAAAGTACATATTCACCGGGCAGATTATCCAGCGCCCAGGCAACGCGGCCTTCAGCGTCCAGTTTTTCCAGTTCGGCGTTAGTTTCTGCCAGCGCCAGAATGCGATCTACCTTCGGCAGTTCGTTCAGGGCGTTTAGATCGAGTTTGGACATAGATTCCTCACTGTTTGCCTTGCCTGATGCGACGCTCACGCGTCTTATCAGGCCTACAAGACCGGGCTGATGGTTAATCCCACAAATCGCGCGCCGGATCGAGCACCGGGCGAATGATGCCCGCACGCACCGTAAAGTCGCCGAAGCCTTCACCCGCTTCGCGCTCTTTCGCCCAGCGCCCTATCAGTTCATCAAGCGACGCCAGGATTTCCGGCTCGGTGATGTTTTCTTTATACATCCGTGGGATACGTGTCCCAATGCGGTTGCCGCCAAGATGCAGGTTGTAGCGACCCGGTGCTTTACCCACCAGGCCCACTTCCGCCAGCATCGCGCGACCACAACCGTTCGGGCAGCCTGTTACACGCATCACGATATGCTCATCGCTGACACCATGTTTCACCATTAAATTATCGATGTTGTCGATAAAAGACGGCAGGAAACGCTCCGCTTCCGCCATCGCCAGCGGGCAAGTCGGGAATGACACGCAGGCCATCGAGTTTTCACGCTGCGGCGTGACGGCATTCATTAACCCGCTCTCTTTGGCAATTTTCTCGATCTTCGCTTTCTCGCTTTCCGGCACACCGGCGATGATCAGATTCTGGTTCGCCGTAATGCGGAAATCACCTTTGTGGATCTTCGCGATCTCCAGCAGGCCAGTTTTCAGCGGACGCCCCGGATAATCAAGGATGCGACCATTTTCGATAAACAGCGTCAGGTGCCAGTTATCATCAATGCCCTTAACCCAGCCAATACGATCGCCGCGTCCTGTAAATTCATACGGGCGGATCGGTTCAAATTTGATCCCCGCGCGACGCTCCACTTCCGCTTTAAACGTCTCAACCCCCACGCGCTCCAGTGTGTATTTGGTTTTGGCATTTTTACGATCGGTTCGGTTACCCCAGTCACGCTGAGTTGTCACGACGGCTTCCGCCACCGCTAGCGTATGCTCTAGCGGCAGATAGCCAAACTCACTCGCCGTGCGGGCGTAGGTTTTCTTGTTACCGTGTTCGATAGAAAGCCCACCGCCCACCAGCAGGTTGAAGCCCACCAGCTTGCCGTTTTCCGCGATCGCCACGAAGTTCATGTCGTTGGCGTGCAGATCAATATCGTTCTGCGGCGGGATCACTACCGTGGTTTTGAACTTACGCGGCAGGTAAGTCTGACCAAGGATCGGTTCTTCATCGGTGGTGGCGACTTTTTCCTGATCGAGCCAGATCTCCGCATACGCGCGGGTACGCGGCAGCAGATGTTCAGAAATCTTCTTCGCCCACTCGTACGCTTCTGCGTGCAGCTGCGACTCGTAAGGGTTCGAGGTGCAGAGTACGTTACGGTTCATGTCGTTAGCAGTCGCCAGCGCATCAAGACCGACCGAGTGCAGCATCTGGTGCACCGGTTTGACGTTCTTTTTCAGAATGCCGTGGAACTGAAACGTCTGGCGGTTGGTCAGGCGAATGCTGCCATAGATGGTGTTTTCACCGGCAAATTTATCGATCGCCTGCCACTGTTTGGTGGTGATAACTCCACCCGGCAGACGGCAGCGCAACAGCATCGCGTGGCGCGGCTCCAGCTTCTGTTCAGCACGTTCGGCGCGGATGTCGCGGTCATCCTGCTGATACATGCCGTGGAAGCGGATCAGCAGGAAGTTATCGCCCTTAAAGCCGCCGGTCAGACCGTCGTTTAAATCTTCCGCAATGGTGCCGCGCAGGTAGTTGCTTTCAAGCTTCATGCGCTCGGCGTCTGTCAGTTTTCCTTCGACCACTAAAGGCCCTGGATGTTTTTCGCTCATTAGTAGACATCTCGCTGATAACGGCGCTCTACGCGCAGCTCACTTAAAAATTCATCCGCCGCTTCGGTGTCCATGCCACCAAATTCGGCAATCACTTCCAGAAGTGCCTGCTCAACGTCTTTCGCCATGCGATTAGCGTCGCCGCAGACATAAATGTGGGCACCGTCATTGATCCAGCGCCACAGCTCCGCGCCCTGTTCGCGCAGTTTATCTTGTACGTAAACTTTTTCTTTTTGGTCGCGCGACCAGGCGAGATCGATCCGCGTCAGCACACCCTCTTTGACGTAGCGCTGCCACTCCACCTGATACAGGAAGTCTTCCGTAAAATGCGGATTGCCAAAGAACAGCCAGTTTTTACCTGGCGCTTCGTCAGCGGCGCGTTGCTGCATAAAGGCGCGGAACGGCGCAATACCGGTGCCTGGGCCAATCATAATCACCGGGGTTTCCAGGTTAGCGGGCAGGCGGAAGTTATCGTTATGTTCGATAAATACGCGGACTTCGCCCTCTTCTTCCACGCGGTCAGCGAGGAAGCTGGAGGCACCACCGGCACGGGCGCGGCCTTCCACGTCGTAACGCACCACACCAACGGTGACGTGTACTTCGTTCTCGACTTCCGCCTGCGAGGAGGCAATGGAATAGAGACGCGGGGTCAGCGGGCGCAGCAGATTAATTAGCGCTTCGGCATCAAGCTGTGCCGGGGAGAAACGCACCATGTCAACAATCAGCGTCGTCGCGGCGTAATGCTGTAACTTCGCTTTATCGCCCACCAGCGGCAGCAGTGTTTCACTGCGGGTAAGCGTGGCGTAATTCTCAACAATGTTGGCGGTGTTGACGGTCAGTTCGAAGTGCCACTGTAGCGCTTCGTTCAGAGGCAACGTTTTGCCCTCGACAGTGACAGGTTCATCGCCTGTCAGCCACAGCAGTTCGACAAGTTCTTTCACCAGTGCCGGATCGTTCTGATACCAGACGCCCAGCGCGTCACCCGGCTGGTAACGCAGGCCCGAGTCGCCTAAGTCAATTTCGATATGGCGAACGTCTTTTTCAGAGTTACGCCCAGTAATTTTCTGGTTAACAGAGAGGCTAGCCACCAGCGGCGCGTCTTTGCTGTACGGGCTGGTGTGGATTTCATTTACCGCGCCAGTAGCGACGGATTGCGAAGGTGCCGCGACAGGCGCACGCGATTTAAGCGCATCAACCACGCGGGCGCGCCACTCGCTGGCAGCAGCCTGGTATTCAACATCAGAATCGACACGGTCGAGCAGGCGTTCACCCCCCAGTTCCGCCAGCTTGCTGTCAAAATCTTTCCCGGACTGGCAGAAAAATTCATAAGAGCTATCGCCGAGGCTAAACACGGCAAACGCGGTGTTTTCCAGCTTTGGCGCTTTTTTGGAGAACAGGAACTTATGCAGCGCGACGGCTTCTTCCGGCGGTTCCCCTTCCCCTTGCGTTGACGTCACTACGATGAGCAGTTTTTCGCTGGCGATTTGTTTGAATTTATAGTCGCCCGCGTTCACCAGCTTAACGTTCAGTTTTGCTGCTAATAAATCATCGCGTAATGCTTCAGCAACCCGGCGCGCATTGCCGGTTTGCGAAGCAGAGATAATCGTTATACCCGGCATTTCTGCGGCGGGCGCTGGCGTCACTGCAAGCGCAACAGGCTGCTGGTTGAGCACGCCCCAGAAATAGCCAGAAACCCAGGCAAGCTGGGTAGGCGTTAAATCGGTCGTGGCCGCCTGAAGGCGTGCCAGTTGCTCCGGGTTCAACGGAAGCAACGCGGAAGGTGGGACCTGTGTCGTCATGCGTCGTTATGTTCCAGTAAGCAAAGCTGTTTCTGCGCCCTGTCAGCGCCCATAAAACAGAAGAGAAGGTAAGGTTAACGGGGTGAACGGTGTGGATTAAAGACGGGATAGCGATAACTAATAACCAAATCGACTAACCTGTTTTAGCAATAGTCTTTAACAACAAAATAGATTAACCAACCTAATGAAAAACAAATGAATTTAGCCAATCATTAAGATAAATCAGCGATTTTGCGCAACAAAGTCGTTTTAGATAATGCGAAAAAACAGCCTTTCCGGTACTCTACGGCGGTTTTATCGTCCTGTAGAGAAATTATGATGTCCACCACGTTATTTAAAGATTTCACCTTCGAAGCCGCTCACCGCTTACCACATGTCCCGGAAGGGCATAAATGTGGTCGCCTGCACGGGCATTCCTTTATGGTGCGACTGGAAATTACCGGGGAAGTCGATCCGCATACGGGCTGGATTATCGATTTCGCTGAACTGAAAGCGGCGTTTAAGCCAACTTATGAGCGCCTCGATCACCATTATCTCAATGATATTCCAGGTCTGGAAAATCCAACCAGCGAAGTTTTAGCAAAATGGATTTGGGATCAGGTTAAACCCGTTGTGCCGCTGTTAAGTGCGGTGATGGTAAAAGAAACCTGCACCGCAGGGTGTATCTATCGCGGCGAATGATAAGAGTGTGTCGGCGGTCAATTTCCCTTTAGTAACGCTATGTTAGGGTGTTGTGTTCTGGATATCTGGGGCATGACATGGAAGACGACTGCGACATTATTATTATTGGTGCCGGTATTGCAGGCACCGCTTGCGCGTTACGCTGCGCGCGAGCGGATTTATCCGTTTTGTTACTCGAACGCGCTGAAATCCCCGGCAGCAAAAATCTTTCCGGCAGGCGGTTATATACCCATGCACTCGCGGAACTCCTCCCGCAATTTCATCTGACCGCGCCTCTTGAACGACGCATCACTCACGAAAGCCTTTCCCTGTTAACGCCGGATGGCGCAACGACGTTTTCCAGCTTACAGCCCGGCGGTGAATCCTGGAATGTATTACGTGCACGGTTCGATCCGTGGCTGGTTGCCGAAGCCGAAAAAGAAGGTGTCGAATGCATCCCCGGAGCGACGGTGGATGCACTGTATGAAGAAAACGGCAGAGTCTGTGGCGTTATTTGTGGTGACGATATTCTCCGCGCCCGTTATGTGGTGCTGGCAGAAGGTGCCAACAGCGTCCTGGCTGAACGTCACGGGTTAGTGACTCGTCCTGCTGGCGAAGCGATGGCGTTGGGGATCAAAGAAGTGCTGTCGCTGGAAACATCCGCTATTGAAGAACGTTTTCATCTGGAGAATAACGAAGGCGCAGCGTTGCTGTTCAGCGGCGGAATCTGTGATGACTTACCCGGCGGCGCATTTCTTTATACTAATCAACAAACGCTCTCGTTAGGGATTGTTTGCCCGCTCTCTTCCCTTACGCAAAGTCGTGTTCCGGCAAGCGAGCTGCTGACTCGCTTTAAAGCGCATCCGGCAGTGCGCACGCTTATCAAAAACACGGAATCACTGGAGTATGGTGCGCATCTGGTGCCAGAAGGTGGCTTGCACAGTATGCCGGTGCAATACGCCGGTAACGGCTGGCTGCTGGTGGGCGATGCGTTGCGCAGTTGCGTCAATACCGGAATTTCCGTGCGCGGCATGGATATGGCGCTGACTGGCGCACAGGCGGCGGCACAAACGCTAATAAGCGCCTGCCAGCACCGCGAGCCGCAAAATCTGTTTGCGCTTTATCATCACAACGTAGAGCGCAGCCTGCTATGGGATGTTCTACAACGTTATCAGCATGTTCCGGCGCTTTTGCAACGCCCTGGCAGGTATCGGGCGTGGCCTGCGTTAATGCAGGATATTTCCCGCGATTTATGGGATCAGGGTGATAAACCTGTTCCACCGCTGCGCCAGTTATTCTGGCATCATTTACGTCGTCATGGCCTGTGGCATCTGGCGGGCGATGTTATCAGGAGTCTGCGATGTCTGTAGCCCGTAATCTCTGGCGCGTTGCTGATGCGCCGCACATTGTTCCGGCTGACTCCGTTGAGCGTCAGATGGTACAACGGTTGATTAACGCCTGTCCGGTAGGTCTTTTTTCTCTCACACAGGAAGGTGACTTACGTATTGACTATCGCGGCTGCCTGGAGTGTGGCACCTGCCGTTTGCTGTGCGACGAATCCACACTACAACAGTGGCGCTATCCGCCTTCCGGATTCGGCATCACCTACCGCTTTGGATAAATAATAAGGATAATTTATGCCCCTCTTACACCTGCTCCGCCAGAATCCGGTGATTGCTGCCGTTAAAGATAATGCCAGCCTGCAACTGGCCATCGATTCTGAATGCCAGTTTATTTCCGTGTTGTACGGCAATATCTGCACCATCAGTAATATCGTTAAAAAGATTAAGAACGCCGGGAAATATGCTTTTATTCATGTTGATTTGCTGGAAGGCGCGTCAAATAAAGAAGTGGTGATTCAGTTTTTGAAACTGGTGACCGAGGCGGATGGAATTATCAGCACCAAAGCATCGATGCTAAAAGCGGCAAGAGCGGAAGTTTTTTTCTGTATTCATCACCTGTTTATTGTTGATTCGATTTCGTTTCACAACATTGATAAGTAAGTTGCGCAATCGAATCCGGATTGTATTGAGATCCTGCCAGGCTGCATGCCCAAAGTGCTGGGCTGGGTGACGGAAAAAATCCGCCAACCGCTGATTGCTGGCGGGCTGGTATGCGATGAAGAAGATGCGCGTAATGCGATTAACGCGGGTGTCGTGGCGCTTTCCACCACGAATACCGGAGTCTGGACGTTAGCGAAAAAATTGCTTTGACGGGATAATCGTAACCAATTGAATTTGTTTTGATTTGTTGGCCGCACGCCACATCCGACATTCAGCGCCTGATGCGACGCTTAACGCGTCTTATCAGGCCTACAGGTCCCCAGTCCAGAACCGTAGGCAGGATCATCCGGCAGCACGTTATTGGTATTCTGCGTGAATGTTTGTCACCAGTGCCTCCAGCACCACTTTCCAGTCATCAACCACGCCAATATCTGCCTGTGAAAATACCGCTGCGCTGGCGTCATGATTAATCGCCACCATAAACTTGCTATTGCGTACGCCCGCCATTAACGCTGCTGCGCCGGAAGCGCCAACAACAATGCACACCTCAGGTGCCAGCAGATGTCCGGAAATACCAATCACTTTTTCAGCATCAACGCCACCGTTCATCACTCGCGCCCGACTGTAGCCCACTTCGGCTCCCAGCTTTTCTGCCAGCATAACGATTTCCTGGTTATCTGCCTCTCCGCCCTGTCCCACCACCAGCACCCGTCTGGCCTCAGCTAATGGGTCGCGGCTAACATTTTTCAGATCCTCTGTGCTAACCAGCCAGTCGGGAAGCGCACCTGGGACAATGTTCAGTTGCTGCATTCCAGAGGGCAACGTGGCGTTTTTCGCTGCTCCCGCCTGACGCGCCAGGGAAAGGCATAACGGGCGTTTTTCTGTTTGCAGCGTCGCCGTTAACGCATTTCCCCAGTGGGATTTGCGCATGCTTACGGTTGGAATATCTAACGAAGTCACCTGACAGATGCTTGCACCATGTAAACGCCAGGCCAGCCGGGTCGACAGTTCATCGCCAAACGTTCCCGGCGGAAAGAGAACAACGTCCGCAGGCGTTCGCTGCCACTGTTCCACCATCGCATCCAGCACCTGTTCCGCCACTACGGGCTGAGGTTCTATTTGCCAGTGCGCCAGCGTACAACCGCTGAAATCCTGCGCCGCCAGCCAGCTCGCTATTGCGGCATTCTCCTGATTTATTGTCACAATTGCGATATTCATGGCTGCATCCTTTGGCGTAAATAGTCCTGCCATAGCTTTTGAGCTTTTTCTGCTACCGTTTGCCCATCAATCAGCGTCGCTCCGCGTCGTTGCTCTGCTCTTGCCAGTTGCAGACACTGCATCGCTGGCATTTCGGCAGCAACAGTTTTACGGATAATTTCTGCTTTCCCCGCAGCCATTCGCTGGCGCATTCCCGGTACTGGCAAGGCCACTTCACCGCACTGACGCACGGCAATCACCGCAGGCAAGCGAACCCGGCAACAGCGCAACCCATGTTCAGTACGCTGTTCGAGGGTGATAAACAGCGCGTCGAGAGTGAAACGCTCCACCTGGGTGAAGCAGGGCCAGCCCAGCATTTCCGCCAGCAAAAATGGCGTTTGCCCATTCTGCCCTTCGCTGCTTTGGCTGCCGGTAATTATCAGATCCAGCGGATTCTGACGCTGCCATTCGGCAATATGGCGAGCGACAAATTCCGGCGCAAAGCGCAGATCTGCCGCCGTCTCCAGCAATACAGCTTCCTCAAACCCAAGAGCCATGAGATAGCGCAGCCAGTGCAACGCCCGTTCATCCCCCATGCTCAACGCGGTTAAAGACATCGGCGTACCGTTTTTTCTCTGCGCTAACAGCAGCGCGGCAGCGGCCTGTTCATCAGCACCGAGTAAACTTCGCAGTAGCGAAACATCCGGTCCGCTATTACCCTGAGCCGCCGCCTGCCACTCTTTTTCCGCCAGCATTCCGGCATCCGGTTCGGCTTTAAACGCTAACAGAATGTTCATTCGCACCTCCTACATTTCCCGCCGCCACCAGCGGGAGGGCTTTAGTTTCTGGTGCCCATAGCCAGGTCACAACAAAACCAACCAACAACACTGTCGCTAGGAGCAATAAGGTGACTTGCATTCCCCACTGCGCCAGCACCCACGGCAGCAGGCCAGTACTTACCGCCGCGCCAAGTCGACTCATGGCGGTGGCAAAACCGACTCCCAGCGAGCGAATGTCAGTAGGAAAACTTTCCGCAGGCAAAATGCCCACCAGATTACTGACTGCCGAAATGGTGGTGCTGAAGAGAACAAAAAGCAGCAGCGTTAATGAACTGCCGGAAGGCAAACAGGCCATTACTACCAGCGTTGCCGCCAGCAGCAAAAAACTTCCCAGCAAAAATTTGCGATGTGCCAGCAGGTGCGTCAGAACTAATCCCAGCAGCGCGCCCACAATTAACAACGCATTAAGCATCAGGCTGGCAGTCAGCGCATCTTCCAGACCAATAGTCTGGGCGATAGTTGGCAGCCAGGTATAAATCACAAACCATGGGATTACGAGGCAGACAAAGAAGACGCTGTTAAACGCCGTGCGCCGCCAGTAACGCGAAGAGAACAAGGTTTTGATGTGTTTATGGGTCGCCGTTACCACTTCATCGCCCAGTAAAACATGGGGACCAAAATAGCGATGCACGATAGCGTGAGCTTCTGCAAAACGCCCCTGGCACAGTAGCCAACGTGGCGATTCTGGCGTTCCCCAGCGTAATAACGTAATCAACAACGCGGGCAGAGCTGCCGATGCCAGCAACCAGCGCCAGGCCTCCGGGTTTTCGGAAATAAAGTGATGTCCGGCAATACTTGCCAACACATAGCCTACGGTCCACACCACGCTGAATGCGCCCAGCAAAATACCGCGATGGCGGCGCGGGGAAAATTCAGCCAGCAAGGTGTGACCTACTGAGTAATCGCCTCCCAGACCAATGCCGATCAAAATGCGCAGCCCAATAAGATGCTCTGGCGTGGTGGCAAAAAATTGCAAGAACGAAGCGAGCGTAATCAGCAAAAAGCTGAAGGTGAAGATTTTTTGCCGACCAATATGGTCGGAGATCCACCCAAGAACCAGGCTGCCAAGAAACAAACCAAGGAGCGCCGAGCCGCCGATCATTCCCGCCATAAACGGCGTCAGTTGCATGGCGGGCGTAAGTTGAATAATGGCGTAACCAATGACGCCTAGAACATAACCGTCGGTCAGGTGTGCGCCGAAAGTGAGCGTAGCAATTCGACAGTGAAAACGGTTAAGCGGTAAATCATCCATTCGCACCGGTGAAGTGTTCATCTTTACCCCTTCATTGTCCGGTAATAAGAACGGCTTCTCGCCTGAGAAGCCGAAAAGGCAACGCCCCGTCATCGCGGAACGCTGCCTGATACATTATTTTTCAATCGGATAGATAGTACCCGTATTCATAATGCCGTTAGGATCGAACTGCTTTTTCAGCCCTTCCAGCAACGCCCACGCGCTGCCGTGTTCCAGCTTGCTCCAGTGAACGCGATGTTTACCAATGCCATGGTGGTGCACCATCGAACCGCCGAGGCGAATGGTTTCTTCGCAGATGATTTTGTTGAGCGGATTGTGGTACTTGTCGATTTCCTCTTCCGGCTTACAGTCAACAACGTTGTAGTCATAGACGAAGTACATGTTGGTGCCGTTCTGATAGCTATGAGAGGAGTGACCGCCCAGCATGGTGATGTCGTCGGCGTGCGGGAACTCAGTACGAATACGGTTAATAACGCTTTCGTAGATTTCGTGGATGCAGCTCCAGCAGCCGGACACTTCGGTGGTAAAGCCCATGTTGCCGGTTTTGAGGATCTGCACACGTTCGGCAGCCACTTTATCCGGTCCCCAGTTCAGGTTGTTAAACCAGGTTTCAATCAGTTTGCTGTCCACGCGCTGGCACTGCGGGTAGCGGGCAACGATTTCCGCAATCCCTTCGCCCGTCGCCTTCGCAATGCGAGGGTTACCTTCAGCCATAAAGATCAGCACACATTTTCCGTCGGCAAAATGGGTGAAGTGTTGGGTGCCATCTTCAGCGTCATACAAACGAGCGATCGACGGACGATACCCTTCCACCATGATTTCACGCAGGATGTTGAAGCCGGTTTTCATGTCTTCCAGGATATAGCCGTAGAAGAGGTTGTTTTCCGGGGTGTATTTAAAGATTTTCACTGTTACTTCAGTGATATAGCACAATGCACCTTCGTTGCCGATGATGATGTGACGAATGTGGTAATGCTGCCAACTTACTGATTTAGTGTATGATGGTGATTTTAAGGTGCTTGCGTGGCTTCCATTTCCATCA
>NZ_JBDYCV010000048.1:0-29623 GCF_040495915.1 Shigella sp. FJ200513
TCAGGGAAAAATATCATCAGATGGCTGCTTAAAAAAAGAACAAATGGTAGTGTCCGCTATTGCCAGTACACCTCAGATTATTAAAAATCAACCACACCCGCCAGTATTCTGTATATTTACTGGCGGTCATATCGTGAGAGGTATGGCAATGAATCTTGTGACACTCAAAACGTGGGGAAAACTCAGATATCCGGATAACCCACCATCAATATCAACGCTGAGACGATGGGCAAGGAATGGAAACATTTATCCTGCACCTGAACTACACGGGAGGAGTTACAGGGTGGTTCCGGAGGCTTTCTATATCAACCCAAATAAGGTTGATACCGATATAACACACCATCAGCCTAATGGGCGACAAGGGAGAGACAGTCCGTTAATGGAGAAGTTAAAACATGCAGCGGAAAAAATACGATCCCAATTTGCCTAGAAACTTAACATATCGAAGGAGAGACAAAGCATATTACTGGCGCAACCCTCTGACGAAAGAAGAATTTACACTAGGTAAAATTTCAAGAAGAGATGCAGTAGCGCAGGCAATTGAAGCAAATCATTATATATACAAAAACTACTCTCCTGCTGCCCTAATTGAAAAGCTTAAAGGGGTCGACTCATTTACTATGGCAGGCTGGATTGAACGTTACAAAACGATTCTTATAAGGAGAAAAGCGTCCAGAAATACTTATAAAACTCGGGTAAATCAACTGGAGACAATAAAAGAAAAATTAGGAGGGGTTTTACTGACAGAAATAACCACTCGCCATATCGCCGAGTTTCTTGATTTGTAGATTGAAGGAGGGAAAAACACGATGGCAGGATCAATGCGTTCTGTGTTATCTGATATGTTCCGCGAAGCCATTGTTGAAGGACGTATATCTCAAAATCCAGTAACGCCAACAAGAGCACCGAAAATAGTAGTTACAAGAGAACGGCTGAAACTAAAGACATACAACTGCATCAGGGAGGCAGCAGATCAACTTCCGGCATGGTTCCCATTAGCTATGGACTTAGCCCTTGTAACAGGACAACGTCGCGAAGACATAACGAATATGCGGTTCAGTGATATTTATGATGATCGTCTCCACATCAGGCAAATTAAGACAGGAATGATGATTGCTATCCCCCTGTCACTCAGCCTTCCTGTCGCTGGTTTACGACTTGGTGCAGTAGTTGAACAGTGCCGCATGGTAAGTAGGGGGGATTATCTAATCAGTGCCGGGATTAGAAAAAACAGCCCTGACGGCAGCATTCACCCGGACGGCCTGACAAAGAAATTTGTCGCAGCCAGAAAATTAACAGGTATCACTGTTCAGTGAAAACCCACCAACTTTTCACGAAATCAGAAGCCTGGCTGGACGATTGTACAAAGAAATATGTGGAGAAGAATTTGCTCAGCGTCTACTTGGCCACACATCGGAGAAGACAACAAAAATGTATCTTGATGAGAGAGAAAAAACGTACTTACTGCTCTGATTTTAACGTAAATGGATTGTTAAATGTATTTTGGTTGTGATATAACCAAAAAAGACCGGAATACAGAAATTCGAGTAAATTTCGGGGAATTTCGGGGAGACGTTTGCAACTAATTGATTTTAAATACAATTAAAAAAAGACCGAATACGATTCCTGTATTCGGTCCAGGGAAATGGCTCTTGGGAGAGAGCCGTGCGCTAAAAGTTGGCATTAATGCAGGCTTAGTTGCCTTGCCCTTTAAGAATAGATGACGACGCCAGGTTTTCCAGTTTGCGTGCAAAATGGTCAATAAAAAGCGCGGTGCTCATCAGCTTAAATGTTAAAAACCGCCCGTTCTGGTGAAAGAACTGAGGCGGTTTTTTTATTGGAAATCAAAAGGCTATTTTAGGTAATTAACAGAGTTTTTCAGCTCGTTCTATAAACGGTGCCAGACTCATTTTTTCGCCGGGATTGTTAGGATCATCAATCTGAATCACCGAAATGGGTTGGGCATTGGTCTTCCCACTGGCAACTTCCTTTTGTGCGATATCGTTTAAAGGATACTGCACGAGGGTACTTGGGTTGATGACATACAAAGCATTACCCGGTCGGCAAGTCAGCATTACCTCTTCGCGATTAAACGCCCATTTGTCTTTACCCACTTCAAAACGACTCACGGTTATCACCTGTGGAGCCGCCAGCGCCGCTGCAGAACTGGTGAGTAACAGAAACGCCAGAATACTTTTTTTCATCATTTTCGTAATCCATCAAAAAGGTTCGAGAGTCGCAAGCAGGCTGATGATCACCAGCACTACCGCACCTATCGCCCATTCGAGTTTAGTCATCCACACAAACCAGGGTGCCGCACGATCTTCATCCTGCCTCATGCGCGGTACAAGAACATAACGATTAGCCAGCGCAATGACCACCATAATCATCACCAGGATGGCTTTGAGCAATAAGAGTTGGCCCCAGTAAGTCGTAAGCGTGGGGGGAAATCCGGTAATCAACAATGCATTAAGCACGCCGCTTGCCAGTACGCCGATCACCGCAAAATGCCCGCACCAGGAAAAACGCATCAGCGCCTGAATAGCCTAGTGTCGCCAACGGCCTTTGATGAGTTGCATACACCAGAGCACCGGCAGTAATCCCCCAAACCACGCCGCCGCACAAATCAGGTGAATCGCGTGATTAGTCTGATGGATTTTCGCTGTTACCCCTTCATTCAGCGTCGCATACCCCACTCCCGCCAGCAGAATAAATTGCGCGGTAGTGAGCATAAACAGCAAACGTGGCATATTCCGCGGTTGCATAAGGGCGACGATCAACGTTACGAGGGCGAGAACAATTTGCCATAACCAGACGCCACCAAACTGCGTTTGCAAAACAGCCTGCCAAATGTTTGGCGAAAATACATCTGTCCATCCCGTTCCCATCAACCCGCCCTGAACGGCGAGCATTGCAGTGGCACTGATCAAACTCCAGACGGCAGCGTGCTGTTGTAAACGCAGAGAACGCTTCGTCAGCAAGCGACGAATCATTAAGGGGGCCAGCCAGGCACCATACATTGCAAAGCCAAAGACCAGCATCAACGAGGTGAAATGGATAAATCGCAGCGCGATCCAGGTAAACGCCAGCATGATTTATTTCACGCTAAAGGTGTAGTGTCCTTTCGTTTTATGCCCGTCCACCGAAACAACATGCCAGTCAACGGTGTAGGTTCCGGGTTTCAGCGAATCGGCCAGTGGAACAATCAGTTGCTTTTGGTCCTGCTCATTCCGCTTCGCTGGTAATGTTTTAATATTTTCGTTTTTTGGCCCCGTGATTTTTGCACCACTGAATCCTGTTTCAACGCCTTCCGAGAAGTTTAAAGTGATTGCCTGCGGGGCAGCTGTCACTTGCGCGTTTGCCGCAGGATACTGATGCGTTAAATGCGCATGTGCCCAGACGGAAGGTGTCACCAACGAAGTGGTCAGGATTGCCAGCGCGTAGCGAAGGGAGCGTGCAGTTGAAGCCATATTATCTATTCCTTTTTGTAATAACTTTTTTACAGAGCATAACCTTGTCTAATGTCTGAGTCGAGGATCATCAATTCCGGCTTGCCATCCAGGCTCACTCTTAGTAACTTTTGCCCGCGAATGATGAGGAGATTAAGAATGCTGAAGAATCTGGCTAAACTGGATCAAACAGAAATGGATAAAGTGAATGTCGATTTGGCGGCGGCCGGGGTGGCTTTTAAAGAACGCTACAATATGCCGGTGATCGCTGAAGCGGTTGAACGTGAACAGCCAGAACATTTGCGCAGCTGGTTTCGCGAGCGGCTTATTGCCCACCGTTTGGCTTCGGTCAATCTGTCACGTTTACCTTACGAGCCCAAACTTAAATAAAACTTATACAGAGTTACACTTTCTTACATAACGCCTGCTAAATTATGAGTATTTTCTAAACCGCCCCCATAATTTGCAGTCATTTTGAAAAGGAAGTCATTATGTCGTTCTGGAAAGTTGCAGCAGCGCAATATGAGCCTCGTAAAACCTCACTCACCGAACAGGTAGCTCATCATCTGGAGTTTGTGAGGGCCGCCGCCAGGCAACAATGTCAGCTGTTAGTTTTTCCATCGCTTTCTTTACTGGGGTGTGATTATTCGCGACGTGCCCTTCCTGCCCCACCCGATCTTTCACTGTTAGACCCGCTTTGTTATGCCGCAACGACCTAGCGAATGACCATCATTGCCGGCCTTCCCGTTGAATATAACGATCGCTTTATTCGTGGAATTGCGGTGTTCGCACCGTGGCGAAAAACGCCTGGGAACTACCATCAGAGTCATGGTGCATGTCTGGGCCGTCGTTCCAGAACCATCACGGTGGTCGATGAACAACCGCAAGGTATGGATATGGACCCGACCTGTTCACTGTTTACGACAGGGCAATGTCTGGGAGAACCCGACCTGCTGGCGTCGGCCCGTCGCTTACAATTTTTTTCACATCAGTACTCGATTGCCGTGCTGATGGCAAATGCCCGTGGTAACAGTGCACTATGGGATGAATATGGTCGTCTCATCGTTCGCGCCGATCGTGGTTCATTATTGTTAGTCGGTCAGCGTTCATCACAGGGTTGGCAAGGCGATATCATTCCATTACGCTAGGCTTTTTCGGCCTGGATCATGCCATGTTGCGCATTATCGATACAGAAACCTGCGGTTTGCAGGGAGGGATCGTTGAGATTGCCTCTGTTGATGTCATTGACGGAAAAATCGTCAACCCCATGAGCCTCCTGGTGCGCCCCGATCGTCCTATTAGTCCACAAGCGATGGCGATTCATCGCATCACCGAAGCCATGGTCGCCGATAAACCGTGGATTGAAGATGTGATCCCACACTATTACGGTAGTGAATGGTATGTCGCGCACAACGCCAGCTTTGACCGCCGCGTACTGCCTGAGATGCCCGGTGAGTGGATTTGCACTATGAAACTGGCCCGTCGTTTGTGGCCAGGGCTCAAGTACAGCAATATGGCGTTATATAAAACACGCAAGCTCAATGTACAGACACCGCTGGGCCTGCATCATCACCGCGCGTTGTATGACTGTTATATCACCGCCGCGTTGCTTATCGATATTATGAACACCTCCGGCTGGACGGCAGAACAGATGGCCGATATCACCGGACGTCCGTCGTTGATGACAACCTTCACCTTTGGCAAATACCGTGGCAAAGCGGTTTCCGACGTTGCCGAACGCTATCCGGGCTATCTGCGCTGGTTATTTAATAACCTGGACAGCATGAGCCCGGAGCTGCGTTTAACACTGAAACATTATCTGGAAAATACTTAATCCGCAGGCGTAGCGGGTAATGTTCCCTGCGCCAGCGCGACCAGAAAAGCATATTCCATCGCTACGCCTTCGTACGATTTAAAGCGGCCAGATTTACCGCCATGGCCTGAGTCCATGTCGGTACAGAGCAATAAAAGATGGTCATCGGTTTTCAGCTCGCGCAATTTAGCGACCCATTTTGCCGGTTCCCAATATTGCACCTGAGAATCGTGTAAACCGGTCGTTACCAGTAAATGCGGATAAGCCTGTGCGGTGACGTTGTCATACGGGCTGTAGCTTTTCATGTACTCGTAATATTGCGGATCCTGCGGATTTCCCCACTCTTCAAACTCACCAGTGGTAAGAGGAATTGATTCATCAAGCATCGTTGTTACAACATCAACAAACGGTACCTGGGCGATAACGCCGTGGAATAATTCCGGGCGTTGATTAATTGCAACGCCCATCAACATGCCCCCCGCACTTCCGCCCATCGCATAACAGAGCGAAGGAGAGCCATAGCCCAGTTTTAACAATGCATCGCAGGCATCAAGATAATCATTAAACGTATTTTTCTTCTTCAGAAATTTACCGTCTTCGTACCATTGTTGCCCCAGCTCACCACCGCCGCGAACATGGACAATGGCGTAGACAAAGCCACGATCTAACAAACTCAAGCGGCTAAAACTGAAATCGGCATCAATACTTGCGCCGTAAGAACCATAGCCATACACCAGCAACGGGTTGTGTCCTTTGCGAAAATGTTTGCGATGATAGACCAGCGAAACCGGAACTTCGACGCCATCACGGGCGACTATCCACAGGTGTTCACTGCGGTAATTCGCCGCATCAAAACCAGGCACTTCTGTTTGTTTTAATACACGACGCTCACCGGTATCCATATCCAGTTCAAACAAAGTGTCTGGTGTGGTCATGGAAGAATAACCATAACGCAATCGCGCGGTTTCAGGTTCTGGATTGTAGGCAATCCAGGTCACATAGGCCGGATCATCAAAGGCAATGCCAATGACTTCCCGGGTCTTGCGGTTAATTTGGCGCAAACTGGTTAACCCGCGCTGACGCTCTTCAACCACCAGCCAGTCGGTAAACAGCGTAAACCCTTCCAGCATGATGTTTTCGCGTGGCGGAATTAACTCTTCCCACTGTTGCTCATCACGCATACGGGTACGGTATAAGCCAAAGTTTTTGCCGTGGCGATTGGAACGCAGATAAAAACGATGCTGGTAGTGATCAAGGCTGTATTCGTGATCTTTGCGGCGCGGCAGAAAAACAAACGGCTCGGCATCGGCCATTTCCGCGTCCAGCAGGCGAACTTCACTGGTGGTGGCGCTGGCCAGATGAATGACGACATAGTGCTTCGACGTCGTTTTATGCAGGCTGACATAATAGGTATCGTCTTTTTCTTCGTAGATCAGTGTATCTTGCGATGCTGGCGTACCGATGGCGTGACGCCAGACCTGATAAGGCAGCAGCGTCACCGGATGCTTGCGAACATAGTAGAAAGTCCAGGAGTCATTTGCCCAGACAAAGCTGGGTTCAACGTTATCCAGCAGTTCCGGGTACCAGTTACCTGTTTCCAGATTACGAAAACGAATGCCGTACTGGCGTCGGGAAAGAAAATCTTCTGCCAGCGCCATAATGGTGTTATCGGGCGTAATCGCCATTCCGCCCATCGAATAAAACTCACTATGAGCTGCGCGCTTGTTGGCATCGAGCAATGTTTCCCACTCATCCCACTCTTCGCTGAATGCCGATTGACGCTGGTAGATAGCATATTCACAGCCTGGTTCATAAATATGCCGATAGCGGTAGCCATTTTTTATGTAGGGCGCAGAAACTTCTCTTTGCGGAATGCGGTCGATGATTTCCTTTAAGATGCGATCCTGCAAGGCTTGTTGTGAGGCCATCACCCGATGACCGTAACTATTTTCTTGTTGCAGGTAGTCCAGGACTTTTGGCTGAGAACGCGTATCGTCCCGCAGCCAGTAGTAATTATCGATGCGCGTATCGCCATGAAGCGTCATGGCGTGGGGAATGCGGGCGGCTTTTGGTAGCATGTTATTGTTCTTTCTGGTTGGAAACATCTTATAAGGGTGGCAAAACTCACCGGGGATGCAAGCGAAACAGGGTCGTCATTGCTTAGATGATGACAGGTAATGGCGCGGATATCGAATGTTATGCAGACAGAGAAAATCAGCCTGTTCAAATGGCTGTGCGGTTCTGGATAGCCCGAAATAGTCAACTTCAGGCTATCCAGAGAGCGGAATTATTCCGCCAAAGTGCGTTTTTGCTGTTCGAGATCGCGTTCAATGCCTTCACGAACATCCTGGGGGATTTTCAGCGCGTCACCCAGTGCATTCAGGTAACTGCGTTCCATAAAATGGTCAATATCAATAGCCGCGCAGCTCAGGAAATAGATTTCCAGCGCCTCTTCTTCATTGCGGACCCCGGTAGCCAGGCGTTGTGGATCCAGCGGTTGTTCGATTGCCTGCTCAATGAGTACACGCCCCTGCTCTTCCACGCCGGCTTCACGCAATTGCTGGTCGATTGCCGCACGTTCATTGGCATCAATATGACCATCACTTTTAGCGGCAAAGACCAGCGCAAGGATCAAACGTTCCGTACGCTCATCCAGCGGCGTACTTTGCGCGCCAAACTGCGGTTCGTCCTGATGCGCCGCGCGAATTTTATCTTTGTATTTATTCCACAGCACCGTACCCGCTACCGCTCCGCCGCCAACCAGTAACGCGTTGGTGCCATATTTCGTAAGAAGTTTACGTGCTGATTTATTTGCGACCAGCAGCCCAGCCAGTCCGCCTAATGCGCCTGACACTAACAGTTTGCCCAATCCCTGATCCGCAGACGAGGAGGTAGAAGAACTGCTTTGCCCAAGCAGGGATTGCAGTTGATTTAACCAGTTAGCCATATTTGCTCCTCAATAACCATTTTTAGTGCCTGTAGCATAGCGGATGAGGATGTCAGAAAATGTATATCGAGACAAAAGATGCGCAAATAAGCGGGGCGGTAGGCCGTTATTCAAAGAAATTCGCGCCAGGTAAGGTATTTACTGTATATCAGGTGATAAGGGTATTTTAGGTGAAAGTAGTTTGTCGTTTTGAGTGGCATTGTTTGATGCTGATTGCCCGATGCGACGCTGTTGCGTCTTCTCAGGCCTACGATTGTGGTGCGTTCTGGGACGGACAAGGCACTCGCGCCGCATCCGCCAACGGTCAATCGAATTATCAGAAGCCATTAACGCCGCTGATATTCCGCCATTCCCGCTTTGCAGTCCACGCAGACCTGGTAATGAATATCGGCACTTTTACCACGCACGGTTAGCGGTACTGACCATTTATCATCTTTACCCTGAATGTCCTGCAAACTGACCCAGGCCACGGGATCGGCCTGACCGACAATTTTTTGATCATCTGCCCAGCGCGCCACGCGATTTTGTTGATAATCACGTTTTACGCTCGCGGCAATTCCGGCAGCATCCAGACCTTCACACTTTGGGAAAGTGACCGACTTGCTGGTTTCATTATTGGCAGCGAAAACTGATGCGCAGGCAGAAACCAACAACCGCCCTAAAAACGCCCCTCTTTTTTTCATGTTTTTCTCCATAGCACAATGATTCAGGAGAAAGCATGGTACAAATTGTCAGGAGCGCAAGTTGCTTCAGGCCGCGTGTGAGGCATCTTCCTCTTCGGATTCAGCACCGACGACCTGTGGGGACGGTAATTTGCCGGTTTTCAGAATGGTGCTCAGCACCTCTTTTTGTTCTGCCAGCCATAGCGAAAGGGCTTCACGTTGCTCGTCTTCCATTTGCACTGGAGAATTTGTCAGCTAGGTGTCAAGCAGATCCGCCGTATCAAGCATTTTGTCATAAGCATCGGCTTCCTTTTTGCTGGTAAACGACATTTTCTCTTCGCCCTCACGAATGACTACGTATTTAACTTCAACCGCCATTTGCAGCCTCTCATAATAACTGAGATTTTATACAGTATATTTCTTTTCGGTTGAGAAATCAACATCAGCAATAAAGACACACGCAAACGTTTTCGTTTATACTGCGCGCGGAATTAATCAGGGGATATTCGTTATGACGTTATTAGGCACTGCGCTGCGTCCGGCAGCAACTCGCGTGATGTTATTAGGCTCCGGTGAACTGGGTAAAGAAGTGGCAATCGAGTGTCAGCGTCTCGGCGTAGAGGTGATTGCCGTCGATCGCTATGCCGACGCACCAGCCATGCATGTCGCGCATCGCTCCCATGTCATTAATATGCTTGATGGTGATGCATTACGCCGTGTGGTTGAACTGGAAAAACCACATTATATCGTGCCGGAGATCGAAGCTATTGCCACCGATATGCTGATCCAACTTGAAGAGGAAGGACTGAATGTTGTCCCCTGCGCTCGCGCAACGAAATTAACGATGAATCGCGAGGGTATCCGTCGCCTGGCGGCAGAAGAGCTGCAGCTGCCCACTTCCACTTATCGTTTTGCCGATAGCAAAAGCCTTTTCCGCGAGGCGGTTGCCGCCATTGGCTATCCCTGCATTGTAAAACCGGTGATGAGCTCTTCCGGCAAGGGGCAGACGTTTATTCGCTCTGCAGAGCAACTTGCTCAGGCATGGGAATACGCTCAGCAAGGCGGTCGCGCCGGAGCGGGCCGCGTAATTGTTGAAGGCGTCGTTAAGTTTGACTTCGAAATTACCCTGCTAACCGTCAGCGCGGTGGATGGCGTCCATTTCTGTGCACCAGTAGGTCATCGCCAGGAAGATGGCGACTACCGTGAATCCTGGCAACCACAGCAAATGAGCCCGCTTGCCCTTGAACGTGCGCAGGAGATTGCCCGTAAAGTGGTGCTGGCACTGGGCGGTTATGGTCTGTTTGGTGTCGAGCTGTTTGTCTGTGGTGATGAGGTGATTTTCAGTGAGGTCTCCCCTCGTCCACATGATACCGGGATGGTGACGTTAATTTCTCAAGATCTCTCAGAGTTTGCCCTGCATGTACGTGCCTTCCTCGGACTTCCTGTTGGCGGGATCCGTCAGTATGGTCCTGCAGCTTCTGCCGTTATTCTGCCACAACTGACCAGTCAGAATGTCACGTTTGATAATGTGCAGAATGCCGTAGGCGCAGATTTGCAGATTCGTTTATTTGGTAAGCCGGAAATTGATGGCAGCCGTCATCTGGGGGTGGTACTGGCTACTTCAGAGAGTGTTGTTGACGCCATTGAACGCGCGAAGCACGCCGCCGGACAGGTAAAAGTACAGGGTTAAACCCGGCAAAAAAACGCTACAAAAATGCCCGATCCTAGATCGGGCATTTTGACTTTTACAGCTTAGCGCCTTCTACAGCTTCACGCGCCAGCTTAGTAATGCGGTCGTAATCGCCCGCTTCCAGCGCATCTGCCGGAACCAGCCAGGAACCACCGATGCACAGCACGCTTTTCAGTGCCAGGTAGTCACGGTAGTTAGCCGGAGAAATACCACCCGTCGGGCAGAAACGGACCTGGGAGAACGGACCCGCGATCGCCTGCAGGGCTTTCACGCCGCCGTTAGCTTCAGCCGGGAAGAATTTGAACTCTTTCAAACCGTAGTCCATACCCAGCATCAGTTCGGAAACAGTGCTGATCCCCGGAATCAGAGGAATAGTCCCTTCGGTAGCAGCTTTCAGCAGCGGCTCGGTCAGACCCGGGCTAATTGCGAACTGTGCACCCGCTTCAGTGACTTCTGCCAGCTGCTGTGGATTCAGCACCGTACCGGCACCCACAATCGCTTCAGGCACTTCTTTGGCGATAGCACGGATAGCGTCAACTGCACACTCGGTACGCAGAGTCACTTCCAGAACGCGCACCCCACCAGCAACCAACGCTTTTGCCATCGGCACCGCGTGTTCCAGTTTTTTTACCACGATAACCGGTACAACCGGGCCGGTGGTCAGGATTGATTCTGCACTTGTTTTCCAGTTTTTCATCAGAGTTTTCTCTCGCCTGATTACAAATTTGTCGTCTTAAAAAGTGATACAGGTTGCGCCCTGTTCGGCACCGGACAGTTTTTCACGCAAGGCGCTGAATAATTCACGTCCTGTTCCCACGCGTGACGCGCTCAGGTCAGGAATGTGCGGTTCGCGAGCAGCCAGTTCCGCTTCGTCTACCAGCAGTGTCAGTTCGCCTGTCTGTCCATTCACACGAATGATGTCCCCGTCGCGCACTTTTGCCAGCAGCCCGCCATCGTAGGCTTCTGGTGTTACGTGGATAGCTGACGGCACTTTACCTGAAGCGCCGGAGAGTCGTCCATCGGTAACTAACGCAATTTTGAAACACCGGTCCAATAATACACCAAGTGGCGGCATGAGTTTATGTAATTCTGGCATTCCGTTCGCTTTTGGCCCCTGATGACGGACAACAACGACACAATCGCGGTCCAGCAAACCCGCTTCAAAGGCCGGCATAACGTCATGCTGGCTTTCAAAAACAACCGCTGGCGCTTCAATCACCTGGTTCTCAACCGGCACGGCAGAGGTTTTCATAACCGCACGGCCCAGGTTACCGCTTAACACTTTTGTCCCACCATGATGAGAGAAAGGTTGTTCGAAGGAAGCGATCACATTGCTGTCGAGTGATTTTTCCGCCCCTTCCCGCCAGTCCAGTTCACCATTATTCAGCCATGGTTCAAGGGTATAACGAGACAGACCAAAGCCTGCCACCGTATTGACATCTTCATGCAGCAGGCCTGCTTTGAGCAGTTCACGCACCAGAACCGGTACGCCACCTGCCGCCTGGAAGTGGTTAATATCGGCCGGACCGTTCGGGTAGAGACGTGCCATCAGCGGTACAACATCAGAAAGGTCAGAGAAGTCATCCCAGTTAATCTGAATACCGGCCGCGCGCGCCATCGCCACCAGGTGCATGGTGTGGTTAGTGGAACCACCGGTCGCCAGCAGTGCAACGATACCGTTCACCACCACTTTCTCATCGATCATCTTACCGATCGGCATCCATTCATTACCATTACCGGTCATGCGTGTAACCTGACGCGCAGCGGCAGCGGTCAAAGCATCGCGCAGCGGAGAATCCGGATGAACAAAAGAAGAGCCTGGCAACTGCATCCCCATAAATTCCACCACCATCTGGTTGGTGTTGGCAGTACCGTAGAAAGTACATGTTCCCGGCGCATGGTAAGACGCGGCTTCTGACTCCAGTAAGGCCATGCGGTCCACTTTACCTTCGGCATAAAGCTGGCGAATACGCACTTTTTCTTTATTTGGCAAACCGCTTGCCATCGGTCCAGACGGCACAAACACCGCAGGCAAATGACCAAACGACAGGGCTGCCATCGTCAGACCCGGGACAATCTTGTCGCACACACCGAGGAACAGAGCACCATCAAACATGTTATGGGACAGCCCCACCGCCGCAGACATCGCTATCACTTCGCGGCTTAGCAGCGACAATTCCATTCCATCCTGCCCCTGGGTGACACCATCACACATCGCCGGAACACCGCCCGCAACCTGACCAACCGCATTCGCTTCATGCAGGGCTTTACGAATGATTTCTGGATAGTGTTCATAAGGCTGGTGCGCGGAGAGCATGTCGTTATAGGAGGTGATGATGGCGATATTGTTACGCAACATGCTTTTCAAAGAGGCTTTGTTTTCTGGCTGGCAGGCAGCGAAACCGTGTGCCAGGTTACCGCATGCCAACTGCGAACGATGAACGGTCGACGTTTTCGCTTGTTCTATCCGGGCGAGATAAGCAGAGCGAGTCTCGCGCGAACGTTCAATGATTCGATTTGTTACGCGTAACAATTGTGGATTCATAAAGGCTCCTGAAATTGAGTTGTCAGAGCAGGATGATTCACAACGCGTTTCATTCAGAGGATTTATGAGTGAAACGCCTGTAACCGGAGCTCATAGGGCAAAAACGTTTCAGTCAGTGTAATAAAAAAAGCCTCGTGGGTGAATCCGCACGAGGCCTGAAAGTGTAAAAATTGTTCTACAATCTGTGCAAGATCATGTTACCGGTAAAATAACCATAAAGGATAAGCGCTGATATTACTCAAACTCATTCCAGGAACGACCATCACGGGTAATCATCGCCACCGAGGCAACGGGTCCCCAGGTTCCGGCCTGATACGGTTTCGGCGCATCATTGTCCATCGCCCACGCCTCAGTAATGGAGTCTACCCATTTCCAGGCTTCTTCCACTTCGTCGCGACGTACAAACAGTGCCTGAATACCACGCATGGTTTCCAGCAGCAAACGTTCATAGGCATCCGCCAGATGCGTCTGATTAAAGGTTTCTGAATAGCTCAGATCCAGCTTGGTGATTTGCAGGTTATGTTTGTGGTCAAGGCCAGGAACTTTATTCAGTACCTGGATATCCACGCCTTCATCAGGTTGCAGACGGATAGTCAGTTTATTCTGCGGCAGATCCTGCCACGACTCTTTAAACAGATTCAGTTCAGGTGTTTTGAAATAGACCACGACTTCAGAACATTTGGTCGGCAGACGTTTACCAGTACGCAGGTAGAATGGCACACCGGCCCAGCGCCAGTTATCAATGTCGACGCGGATCGCCACGAAGGTTTCTGTATTGCTGCTTTTGTTCGCGCCCTCTTCTTCCAGATATCCCGGCACTTTTTTGCCCTGGGCGAAGCCCGCAGTATATTGCCCGCGTACGGTTTTTTCGCGTACGTTGGAGCGGTCGATGCGGCGCAGGGACTTCAGTACTTTCACTTTTTCATCGCGGATGCTGTCTGCGCTCAGGTCAGATGGCGGAGACATCGCAATCATGCAGAGAATTTGTAGCAGGTGGTTCTGAATCATGTCACGCATCTGACCGGCTTTATCAAAATAGCCCCAGCGCCCTTCGATCCCCACTTCTTCTGCCACGGTAATCTCAACATGATCAATGGTGCGATTGTCCCAGTTATTCACAAACAGGGAGTTAGCAAAACGCAGCGCCAACAGGTTCAGCACCGTTTCTTTACCAAGATAGTGGTCGATACGGTAAACCTGGCACTCCTCGAAGTATTCGCCAACCTGATCATTGATTTCCTGCGAGGTCGCCAGCGACGTCCCCAGCGGTTTCTCCATGACTACGCGTGCCGGTTTAGCATTCAGTTTTGCCTCGCCAAGCCCTTTGCAAATTGCGCCAAAAGTGCTGGGCGGCATGGCAAAGTAGTTAATAGTGATACGATTTTTTTGATCCAGCATCGCGCCGAGACGGTTGAATGCAGCAGTGTCATTGACATCGAGATTACAAAAATCCAGACGTGCACTCAGGGTGTCCCATAAACCTTCATCAATGGTTTCTTTCATGAAAGTTTCGAGCGCCTCGCGGACAACTTTGGTATATGCCGCTTTATCCCAGTCAGCACGCCCTACGCCGATAATCCGGGTGTCCGGGTTGAGCTGACCGACTTTTTCCAGTTGATACAGGGAAGGCAGCAATTTACGACGCGCAAGGTCGCCTTTCGCGCCGAAAATGACCAGGTCACAGGCCTGGGCTGTTTGCGTTACCGCCATGTCATTCTCCTTAAGTTAACTAACCCGGTACTTAAGCCAGGGTATACTTGTAATTTTCTTACGGTGCACTGTACTGCTTTTACGAGCTTGCGAAAACTGTAAACGCTTATCCACCCGTGCGATTACGGGAAAAGCGCGCAAAGCGCGGCAAAACTGATAAAAAAATCATCGTTTTCCATTCGGTAAAAATCTGACACTGATCATGTTATGAAAAAAATAACAACTTTTTTATCTGCTTTTGTCATTAACACGGCACACAGGCGTAATATCTGACAAAACTGCATTTCGATTTCTTTCAGTGCGGAAATCGTCATTACCCGTGAGTCTCTTTACATCATGAATATGCTGGAAAAAATCCAGTCTCAGCTGGAACATTTGAGCAAATCAGAGCGCAAAGTTGCCGAGGTCATTCTGGCTTCGCCCGATAACGCGATCCATTCGAGTATTGCTGCTCTGGCGCTGGAAGCCAATGTTAGCGAACCGACGGTGAATCGTTTCTGTCGCAGCATGGACACGCGCGGTTTTCCTGATTTTAAACTTCATCTGGCACAAAGTCTGGCGAATGGCACTCCCTATGTTAATCGCAACGTCAATGAAGATGACAGCGTTGAATCATACACGGGGAAAATATTTGAGTCCGCAATGGCAACGCTCGATCATGTCCGTCATTCACTGGATAAATCTGCCATCAACCGCGCCGTCGACTTGCTCACTCAGGCAAAAAAAATCGCCTTTTTCGGATTAGGCTCTTCTGCCGCCGTTGCCCACGATGCGATGAATAAGTTCTTTCGTTTTAATGTTCCGGTGGTGTACTCCGATGATATCGTGCTGCAACGCATGAGTTGTATGAATTGTAGCGACGGAGACGTGGTGGTGCTGATTTCTCACACAGGAAGAACAAAAAATCTGGTCGAGCTGGCGCAGCTGGCACGCGAAAACGACGCCATGGTGATTGCCCTCACCTCTGCGGGTACCCCGCTCGCCCGGGAAGCAACGCTGGCAATTACCCTCGACGTACCGGAAGATACTGACATTTATATGCCCATGGTTTCTCGACTTGCACAGCTGACCGTGATAGATGTGCTGGCGACAGGATTTACTTTGCGACGCGGTGCAAAATTCAGAGATAACTTGAAGCGGGTCAAGGAAGCGCTGAAGGAATCGCGTTTTGATAAGCAGTTACTTAATTTAAGTGACGATCGCTAAAAGCGACTGTCACTGTCCTAATCTTATACGACATCCGAATGAGATTAATTTATCGCCATCGCGGCGTTATTTCATTCGGATTTCATGTTCAAGCAACACCTGGTTGTTTCAGTCAACGGAGTATTACATGTCCAAAAGGCTTCGCAGAACAAAAATCGTTACCACGTTAGGCCCAGCAACAGATCGCGATAATAATCTTGAAAAAGTTATCGCGGCGGGTGCCAACGTTGTACGTATGAACTTTTCTCACGGCTCGCCTGAAGATCACAAAATGCGCGCGGATAAAGTTCGTGAGATTGCCGCAAAACTGGGGCGTCATGTGGCTATTCTGGGTGACCTCCAGGGGCCCAAAATCCGTGTATCCACCTTTAAAGAAGGCAAAGTTTTCCTCAATATTGGGGATAAATTCCTGCTCGACGCCAACCTGGGTAAAGGTGAAGGCGACAAAGAAAAAGTCGGTATCGACTACAAAGGCCTGCCTACTGACGTCGTGCCTGGTGACATCCTGCTGCTGGACGATGGTCGCGTCCAGTTAAAAGTACTGGAAGTTCAGGGCATGAAAGTGTTCACCGAAGTCACCGTCGGTGGTCCCCTCTCCAACAATAAAGGTATCAACAAACTTGGCGGCGGTTTGTCGGCTGAAGCGCTGACCGAAAAAGACAAAGCAGACATTAAGACTGCGGCGTTGATTGGCGTAGATTACCTGGCTGTCTCCTTCCCACGCTGTGGCGAAGATCTGAACTATGCCCGTCGCCTGGCACGCGATGCAGGATGTGATGCGAAAATTGTTGCCAAGGTTGAACGTGCGGAAGCCGTTTGCAGCCAGGATGCAATGGATGACATCATCCTCGCCTCTGACGTGGTAATGGTTGCACGTGGCGACCTCGGTGTGGAAATTGGCGACCCGGAACTGGTCGGCATTCAGAAAGCGTTGATCCGTCGTGCGCGTCAGCTAAACCGAGCGGTAATCACGGCGACCCAGATGATGGAGTCAATGATTACTAACCCGATGCCGACGCGTGCAGAAGTCATGGACGTAGCAAACGCCGTTCTGGATGGTACTGACGCTGTGATGCTGTCTGCAGAAACTGCCGCTGGGCAGTATCCGTCAGAAACTGTTGCAGCCATGGCGCGCGTTTGCCTGGGTGCGGAAAAAATCCCGAGCATCAACGTTTCTAAACACCGTCTGGACGTTCAGTTCGACAATGTGGAAGAAGCTATTGCCATGTCGGCAATGTACGCAGCTAACCACCTGAAGGGCGTTACGGCGATCATTACCATGACCGAATCGGGTCGTACCGCGCTGATGACCTCCCGTATCAGCTCTGGTCTACCAATTTTCGCCATGTCGCGCCATGAACGTACGCTGAACCTGACTGCTCTCTATCGTGGCGTTACGCCGGTGCCCTTTGATAGCGCTAATGACGGCGTAGCAGCTGCCAGCGAAGCGGTTAATCTGCTGCGCGATAAAGGTTACTTGATGTCTGGTGACCTGGTGATTGTCACCCAAGGCGACGTGATGAGTACCGTGGGTTCTACTAATACCACGCGTATTTTAACGGTAGAGTAAGTACGTTGCCGGATGCGGCGAAAACGCCACATCCGGCCTATAGTTCAATGATAGTTCAACAGATTTCGAATATTCTGAAGCAAACTTGAACTTATCATCAGGCGAAGGCCTCTCCTCGCGAGAGGCTTTTTTATTTGATGGGATAAAGATCTTTGCGCTTATACGGCTGGATTTCGCCCGGTTTGCGAGTTTTCAGCAATTTTAGTATCCAGGTGTATTGTTCTGGTCGCGGACCAACAAAAATCTCGACTTCTTCATTCATCCGCCGCTCAATCGTATGATCATCCGCCTCTAACAGATCATCCATCGGTGGGCGCACCTGAATCGTCAGACGATGCGTCTTGCCATCATAAATCGGAAACAGCGGTACAACGCGCGCACGGCATACTTTCATCAAACGACCAATCGCGGGCAACGTCGCTTTATAGGTGGCAAAGAAATCCACAAATTCGCTGTGCTCTGGGCCATGATCCTGATCGGGTAAATAATATCCCCAGTACCCCTGACGTACCGACTGGATGAATGGTTTAATACCGTCATTTCTCGCATGCAGACGACCGCCAAAGCGACGACGCACCGTGTTCCAGACATAATCAAAAACCGGGTTGCCCTGATTATGGAACATCGCTGCCATTTTCTGCCCTTGCGAGGCCATCAGCATGGCAGGAATATCGACGGCCCAACCGTGCGGCACCAGAAAGATAACTTTCTCGTTATTACGCCGCATCTCTTCGATGATCTCCAGCCCTTGCCAGCCAACGCGCGGCTGAATTTTCTCCGGCCCGCGTATTGCCAACTCAGCCATCATTGCCATCGCTTGCGGCGCGGTGGCAAACATCTCATCAACAATCGCTTCGCGTTCAGCTTCACTACGTTCTGGAAAGCAGAGCGACAGATTGATTAACGCACGACGGCGTGAGCTTTTTCCCAGTCGTCCGGCAAAACGTCCCAGCCGTGCCAGAATGGGATCACGGAACTTTGGCGGCGTTAAAGCGATACCCGCCATCGCTGCTACACCCAGCCATGCTCCCCAGTAGCGCGGGTGGCGAAAGGATTTATCAAACTCAGGAATGTATTCGCTATTATTTTTTTTCGTTTCCATGCTTTTCCAGTTTCGGATAAGGCAAAAATCAATCTGGTGATAGTGTAGCGGCACAACTTGCCCCGCACCAAATAAAAAAAGCCGGTACTGACTGCGTACCGGCTGCGAATGGATGTTAATTAATCAAACCGTAGCTGCGGCACAATCTCTTTGGCCTGCGCCAGGAATTCGCGACGATCGGAGCCGGTCAGCCCTTCGGTACGCGGCAGTTTTGCCGTCAGCGGGTTTACGGCCTGCTGGTTTATCCATACTTCATAGTGCAGATGCGGCCCAGTTGAACGTCCGGTATTACCGGAAAGCGCGATACGGTCGCCACGTTTCACCTTCTGTCCCGGTTTCACCAGAATCTTGCGCAAGTGCATATAACGCGTGGTGTAGCTGCGACCATGACGAATAGCCACATAATAACCTGCTGCGCCACTGCGTTTGGCAACCACCACTTCACCGTCACCCACTGAAAGCACTGGCGTACCTTGTGGCATGGCGAAATCAACACCTCTGTGTGGTGCAACGCGACCTGTCACCGGATTAGTTCGACGCGGGTTAAAGTTAGACGAGATACGGAACTGTTTCGCCGTCGGGAATCGCAAGAATCCTTTCGCCAGACCAGTACCGTTACGATCGTAGAATTTGCCATCCTCAGCGCGGATTGCGTAATAATCTTTACCTTCTGAACGCAAACGTACGCCCAGCAGCTGGCTTTGCTCACGTTTACCATCAAGCATTTCTCGAGACATTAATACCGCAAATTCATCGCCTTTTTTCAGTTTGCGGAAATCCATTTGCCACTGCATGGCTTTAATCACTGCGCTCACTTCGGCGCTGGTTAAACCGGCGTTTCTGGCGCTGGCAACAAAGCTCCCTCCGACGGTACCTTTCAGCAGATTGTTAACCCACTCTCCTTGCTGCATTTCGCTGGTCATTTTAAAACCGTTAGCGGCAGTACGGTCATAGGTTCGGGTTTCACGACGAGACACTTCCCAGGTGAGGCGCTGCAGTTCGCCGTCCGCGGTTAATGTCCAGGAGAGTTGTTGACCGATTTTCAGGTTACGCAATTCTTTGTCGGCAGCAGCAAGTTGGGTGATATCACCCATATCAATACCATACTGATTGAGAATGCTGCTTAGCGTATCGCCAGTGGAAACAACATATTCATGCACGCCCGCTTCACCGGCGATTTTGTCATCCAGTTCGTCCTGGGGAATGGCTTCATCTTCTTGTGCAGCTTGATCAATCGGCTCACTGGCTTCAGGTAAGAGCGAACGAATTTCGTTCTGTTCCAGCTCAATGGTTTTGACAATTGGCGTGGCATCACGGTGATAAACATAGGGCCGCCAGACAGCGACGGCCAGAGTAAGAACGGTGAGCGACCCCAACATAACGCGGTGTGGTCGCGGTAAATTATTAAACGCCAGGGCGACAGAGCGGGCTATCTGTTGCACGTAATCACTTCCTCATTAATCTCCTTTCAGGCAGCTCGCATACTGGTTGGCTAATTGACTCAGGAATTCTGAATAGCTTGTTTTACCCAGTTTGATATTCGTCCCCAGGGGATCCAACGTTCCCATACGAACGGATGTCCCTCGTGCGACGCTCTCAACGACCGCTGGCCTGAACTGTGGCTCAGCAAAAACGCAGGTTGCTTTTTGCTCAACCAACTGTGTTCTTATTTCATGTAAACGCTGCGCGCCAGGTTGAATCTCAGGGTTAACGGTAAAATGACCAAGCGGTGTCAGTCCGAACTGTTTTTCGAAATAGCCGTAAGCATCGTGAAAAACGAAATAACCTTTCCCCTTGAGCGGCGCGAGCTCGTTACCAACCTGCGTTTCGGTTGAGGCCAATTGTGCCTCAAAATCCTTCAGGTTGGCGTCAAGTTTGGCTCGACTTTGCGGCATAAGTTCCACTAATTTTCCATGGATTGCAACCGCTGTAGCCCGCGCTATCTCTGGGGAAAGCCAAAGATGCATGTTGAAATCGCCGTGATGGTGATCTTCGTCACTTTTTTCCGCGTGGTCGTGATCATCATCATCGCCGTGAATACTTTTCATCAGTAGCGGTTTCACATCTTCAAGCTGCGCAATCGTTACCTGCTTCGCTTCTGGTAATTTGCTTACCGGTTTTTGCATAAACGCTTCCATCTCCGGGCCAACCCAAACGACTAAGTCCGCGTTCTGTAAGCGTTTTACATCCGATGGACGCAGTGAATAATCATGTTCTGAAGCGCCGTCAGGCAGTAAAACCTCCGTTTCTGTTACACCATCAGCAATGGCAGAAGCGATGAACCCAACGGGTTTAAGCGAAGCGACAACGGCGGCATCTGCGGCCTGTGTTGCACCTCCCCAGAGAGCGGCGGATAATGCTGCGAAAAGAAGCGTTTTTTTATGTAACATAATGCGACCAATCATCGTAATGAATATGAGAAGTGTGATATTATAACATTTCATGACTACTGCAAGACTAAAATTAACATGACAAGTCTGGTTTCCCTGGAAAATGTCTCGGTTTCTTTTGGCCAACGCCGCGTCCTCTCTGATGTGTCGCTGGAACTTAAACCTGGAAAAATTTTGACTTTACTTGGGCCAAATGGCGCAGGTAAGTCGACACTGGTACGGGTAGTGCTCGGGCTGGTAACACCCGATGAAGGGGTTATCAAGCGCAACGGAAAACTGCGCATCGGCTATGTACCGCAGAAGCTGTATCTCGACACCACGTTGCCACTGACCGTAAACCGTTTTTTACGCTTACGCCCTGGTACACATAAAGAAGATATTTTGCCTGCACTGAAACGTGTCCAGGCCGGGCACCTGATTAACGCACCGATGCAAAAGCTCTCTGGTGGCGAAACGCAGCGTGTACTATTAGCGCGAGCATTGTTAAATTGCCCGCAATTATTAGTGCTGGATGAACCCACTCAAGGCGTGGATGTAAATGGCCAAGTGGCGTTATATGACCTTATTGACCAGTTGCGTCGTGAACTGGATTGTGGCGTTTTAATGGTTTCTCACGATCTGCATCTGGTGATGGCAAAAACCGATGAAGTGCTGTGCCTGAATCACCACATTTGTTGTTCCGGCACACCGGAAGTTGTTTCCCTGCATCCGGAGTTTATTTCAATGTTTGGTCCTCGTGGTGCTGAACAACTGGGTATCTATCGCCATCATCATAATCATCGTCACGATTTACAGGGACGAATTGTTTTGCGTCGGGGAAATGATCGCTCATGATTGAATTATTATTTCCCGGTTGGTTAGCCGGGATCATGCTCGCCTGTGCCGCGGGTCCGCTGGGTTCGTTTGTAGTCTGGCGTCGTATGTCTTATTTCGGTGATACGCTGGCTCATGCCTCATTACTTGGTGTCGCGTTTGGTTTGTTGCTGGACGTGAATCCATTCTATGCGGTGATTGCCGTTACGCTGCTGCTGGCGGGCGGTCTGGTATGGCTGGAGAAGCGTCCACAGCTGGCGATCGACACGTTATTAGGGATTATGGCGCACAGTGCCCTGTCGCTGGGCCTAGTGGTCGTTAGTCTGATGTCTAACATTCGTGTTGATTTGATGGCTTACCTGTTCGGTGATTTACTGGCAGTGACGCCAGAAGATCTCATCTCTATTGCGATTGGCGTGGTCATCGTGGTGGCTATTTTGTTCTGGCAATGGCGCAATTTGCTGTCGATGACGATTAGCCCGGATCTGGCGTTTGTTGATGGTGTGAAATTACAGCAAGTGAAATTGTTGTTGATGCTGGTGACGGCATTGACGATTGGTGTAGCGATGAAATTTGTCGGTGCGTTGATTATTACTTCGTTGCTGATTATTCCTGCAGCTACTGCGCGTCGCTTTGCCCGTACGCCGGAACAGATGGCTGGTGTCGCTGTTTTGGTGGGGATGGTGGCAGTAACTGGCGGTTTAACCTTTTCCGCGTTTTACGATACGCCGGCGGGTCCGTCGGTGGTGCTATGTGCGGCACTGTTATTTATTATCAGTATGATGAAAAAGCAGGCCAGCTAATCTATCGCTGAACACATTTGTCGGATGCGGCGCGAGCGCCTTATCCGACCTACGGTTCGCTATCTCTGGCTGGCCTGATAAGACGCGAACAGTGTCGCATCAGACACACTGCCAGTGTCGGATGCGGCGCGAGCGACCAATCCGACTTACGGCATTTCTGGCGGCGTTATGCCAAAGTGATTCCACGCCCGCGTCGTCGCCATACGCCCGCGCGGTGTACGCTGCAAAAAGCCTTGCTGAATCAAATAAGGTTCCAGTACATCTTCAATGGTTTCACGTTCTTCGCCAATGGCTGCCGCCAGGTTATCCAGACCTACCGGCCCACCAAAGAACTTATCGATTACCGCCAGCAACAATTTGCGGTCCATATAATCGAAACCTTCAGCATCGACATTCAACATATCCAGCGCCTGAGCAGCGATATCTGCCGAGATGGTGCCATCGTGCTTCACTTCGGCGAAATCACGCACTCGACGCAGCAGACGGTTGGCAATACGTGGCGTACCGCGAGCGCGACGAGCTACTTCCTGCGCACCGTCATCACTCATCTCAAGCCCCATAAAGCGTGCACTGCGACTGACGATATATTGCAGATCCGGCACCTGATAAAACTCCAGACGTTGCACAATACCAAAACGGTCGCGCAACGGTGATGTCAGCGAACCTGCGCGCGTGGTTGCGCCAATCAGGGTAAACGGCGGCAAATCAATTTTAATGGAGCGTGCCGCCGGACCTTCACCAATCATGATATCCAGTTGGTAGTCTTCCATTGCCGGGTACAGCACTTCTTCAACAACTGGCGATAAACGGTGGATCTCATCAATAAACAGCACGTCATGCGGTTCAAGGTTAGTGAGCATCGCAGCCAAATCGCCCGCCTTTTCCAGCACCGGACCAGAAGTCGTGCGTAAATTAACGCCCATTTCATTGGCGACAATGTTGGCAAGCGTAGTTTTACCCAACCCCGGAGGACCAAAAATCAACAAATGATCGAGGGCATCGCCGCGCAGTTTCGCTGCTTTGATGAAAATCTCCATCTGTGAACGAACCTGCGGCTGACCAACATACTCTTCCAGTAATTTAGGGCGAATGGCGCGATCTGCTACATCTTCCGGCAAAGTGGTACCGGCAGAAATCAGACGGTCTGCTTCAATCATCCTTTACCTCATAACGCGGCGCGTAGGGCTTCGCGAATTAATGTTTCACTGCTGGTGTCAGGGCGAGCGATTTTGCTCACCATGCGGCTTGCTTCTTGTGGTTTATAGCCTAGCGCCACCAGCGCGGCAACTGCTTCTTGTTCAGCATCGTCGGTCGCCGGGCTAGCAGGAGACGTGAGTACCAGGTCGGCGGCTGGCGTAAAGAGATCGCCATGCAAACCTTTAAATCGGTCTTTCATTTCAACAATCAAGCGTTCGGCGGTTTTTTTGCCAATACCCGGCAGTTTCACCAGTGCCCCCACTTCTTCACGCTCAACGGCATTAACGAACTGCTGCGCTGACATTCCGGAGAGGATCGCCAGGGCCAACTTCGGGCCGACGCCGTTGGTTTTGATCAACTCTTTGAACAACGTGCGTTCTTGTTTATTGTTAAAACCGTACAGCAGTTGCGCGTCTTCACGCACCACAAAGTGGGTGAAAACGATCGCTTCCTGACCCGCTTCAGGGAGTTCATAAAAACAGGTCATCGGCATATGCACTTCATAGCCTACGCCGCCCACTTCAATTAACACCAGCGGGGGTTGTTTTTCAATGATGATGCCTCTGAGTCTGCCTATCACATGACGCTCCTGCGTAATGAATCAAAGATAATGCTGTATGATAAAAAAATGCTGGATAGATATCCAGCGAAGGATGAAGAAAACTTGCGAGGTGTCCCGATGATCTGAAAAATGGCACAGTATAATTTATTCAACAGGTTATATTGGAAGCAAATATTTGAATATTACATATTCAGTGAAGAAATGCGTAATAAAAATATACATTGCGACTCCTGAAAAATAATTTTTTTATGCTATTACGTATATTTGTATCTATTTCAATGGAATGACAACGTGAATATTAATTACCCTGCTGAATATGAAATTGGAGATATCGTCTTTACATGTATAGGTGCTGCCTTATTTGGTCAAATATCAGCTGCATCAAATTGCTGGAGTAATCACGTCGGGATCATTATCGGTCATAACGGTGAAGACTTCCTGGTTGCAGAAAGCCGGGTTCCCCTTTCAACCATCACCACGCTATCTCGTTTTATTAAACGTTCGTCTAATCAACGCTATGCTATAAAGCGATTAGACGCTGGGCTGACAGAACAACAAAAACAACGAATTGTTGAACAGGTTCCCTCCCGGCTACGCAAACTTTACCACACGGGTTTTAAATACGAATCTTCGCGCCAGTTCTGTTCAAAATTTGTCTTTGATATTTATAAAGAGGCGCTATGTATTCCGGTGGGTGAAATAGAGACGTTTGGACAACTGTTAAATAGCAATCCGAATGCAAAACTCACTTTCTGGAAATTCTGGTTCTTAGGTTCTATTCCGTGGGAGCGTAAAACCGTCACGCCAGCCAGTTTGTGGCATCATCCGGGTTTGGTGTTGATTCACGCGGAGGGAGTTGAAACGCCTCAGCCGGAACTGACCGAGGCGGTATAACTTAACGCAGTCGCCCTCTCGTCAGGTTCAGCCGCGATTCGCTCATCTGCATCGCATTCTGACTAACGTGGCAGTGGGTGATGGCAATCGCCAGCGCATCGGCGGCATCCGCCTGTGGATTAGCGGGCAGTTTCAGCAAGGTGCGGACCATATGCTGCACCTGGCTTTTTTCGGCACTACCCATACCTACCACCGTTTGCTTTACCTGACGTGCCGCGTATTCAAATACCGGCAATTCCTGATTCACCGCCGCAACAATCGCCACGCCGCGCGCCTGGCCCAGTTTCAGGGCTGAGTCAGCGTTCTTCGCCATAAAGACTTGTTCAATGGCGAAATAATCAGGCTGGAACTGGGTGATGATTTCCGTCACGCCCGCATAGATGAGCTTCAGACGAGACGGTAAATCATCCACTTTGGTGCGTATGCATCCGCTACCCAGGTAGGACAGTTGCCTACCTACCTGGCGGATGACGCCGTAGCCGGTCACGCGCGAACCCGGGTCAATGCCGAGAATAATAGCCATCACGCGTCTCCGTTTTGCTGTTTAGCAGGCATCATCAGAGAGTCGCTGCAACCTCATCAGAGATTTCACCGTTATGGTAAACTTCCTGCACGTCGTCGCAATCTTCCAGCATATCGATCAGACGCATCAGTTTCGGCGCGGTTTCTGCATCCATATCAGCTTTGGTGGACGGGATCATGGAAACTTCCGCGCTGTCTGCTTTCAGACCTGCCGCTTCCAGAGCGTCGCGCACTTTACCCATTTCTTCCCATGCAGTGTAGACATCAATCGCGCCGTCATCATATGTCACAACGTCTTCAGCACCTGCTTCCAGAGCTGCTTCCATGATGGTGTCTTCGTCGCCTTTCTCGAAGGAGATCACGCCTTTTTTGCTGAACAGATAAGCTACGGAACC
This sequence comes from Shigella sp. FJ200513, assembly GCF_040495915.1. Taxonomy (NCBI): domain Bacteria; kingdom Pseudomonadati; phylum Pseudomonadota; class Gammaproteobacteria; order Enterobacterales; family Enterobacteriaceae; genus Shigella; species Shigella sp. FJ200513. The sequence goes on from NZ_JBDYCV010000048.1 coordinate 26,271, forward strand.
GTCAGTGCCGAGGTTACCGCCACATTTGCTGAATGCGTGACGCACTTCAGCAACGGTACGGTTGCGGTTGTCAGACAGACATTCAATCATGATTGCCGTGCCGCCAGGACCGTAACCTTCGTAGATGATGGTTTCCATGTTTGCATCATCATCACCGCCCACACCACGTGCAATTGCGCGGTTCAGTGTGTCACGGGTCATGTTGTTAGACAGTGCTTTATCCACCGCCGCACGCAGACGCGGGTTAGCGTCCGGATCGCCACCGCCCAGCTTAGCCGCGGTTACCAGCTCACGAATGATTTTAGTGAAGATTTTACCGCGCTTAGCATCCTGCGCAGCTTTACGATGTCTGGTGTTGGCCCATTTACTATGACCTGCCATAAAAATATCTCCAGATAGCCCTGCCTGTTCAGGCAGCGTTAATTACAAACTGTTCAATCGCCTGCCGGTTGCTCCAGGACTTAGTGAGCGCCGCCGCAGCAGGCGCATCAAGCCACTTGTAAGCCAGATGTTCAGTGAAAACGATCTGCCGCTCGTGCGGAAGCGCAAGACAGAACCATGATTCCGTATTACGCGTCACGCCCGGCGCATAGCGATGACGTAAATGTGAAAAAATTTCAAACTCTACCGTGCGCTGACAGTCAATTAAGGTCAGTTGTTCAGCGACAACATCAATGGTAACCTCTTCCTTTACTTCGCGCATGGCAGCTTGCGGCGCGGTTTCACCCTCTTCCACGCTGCCGGTTACCGACTGCCAGAAATCGGGATCGTCACGCCGCTGCAACATCAGCACCCGTTTCGTATCTTGTGCATAGATGACCACTAAGATCGAAACGGGACGCTTATACACTTTATCCTTCACGCTGCCTCTTCGTTGACTGCCTTCGCTCATCCCATTCACATAGTTATCTATGCTCATGGGAGTTCACTCAGTTGCCGCCTTGATGCAACGCGAATGATTTCGTGTATTTGAGTCATATCAGTTATTCTCAGCCTTCTTCACAACCTGAATGCTCAGCTCAGCCAGTGCAGTCGGGTTAGCAAAGCTCGGTGCTTCAGTCATCAGACACGCTGCCGCCGTGGTTTTCGGGAAGGCGATAACGTCACGGATATTGTCGGTGCCAGTCAGCAGCATGGTCAGACGGTCAAGACCGAATGCCAGACCTGCGTGCGGCGGAGTACCGTATTTCAGGGCGTCGAGCAGGAAGCCGAATTTCTCGCGCTGTTCCTCTTCGTTGATACCCAGAATACCAAACACCGTCTGCTGCATATCACCATTATGGATACGTACTGAACCACCGCCCACTTCGTAACCATTGATGACCATATCGTAAGCGTTCGCCACCGCATTTTCCGGTGCAGCTTTCAGTTCTGCAGCAGTCATATCTTTCGGTGAGGTGAACGGATGGTGCATTGCCGTCAGGCCGCCTTCACCGTCGTCTTCAAACATCGGGAAGTCGATAACCCACAGCGGTGCCCATTTGCTTTCGTCGGTCAGACCAAGGTCTTTACCCACTTTCAGGAGCAGTGCGCCCATCCCGTCGGCAACAATTTTCTTGTTGTCGGCACCGAAGAAAATCATATCGCCATCTTGCGCGGCAGTACGATCCAGGATGGCTTCGATGATTTCTGCATTAAGGAACTTCGCTACCGGGCTGTTGATACCTTCCAGACCTTTCGCGCGTTCGTTAACTTTGATGTAAGCCAGACCTTTCGCGCCGTAGATTTTAACGAAGTTACCGTATTCGTCGATCTGCTTACGGGTCAGCGATGCGCCACCCGGAACACGTAGAGCGGCAACACGGCCTTTCGGATCGTTCGCTGGCCCCGCAAATACTGCAAACTCAACAGATTTCAGCAGATCGGCAACGTCGGTCAGTTCCATCGGGTTACGCAGATCCGGTTTATCAGAACCATAACGGCGTTCTGCTTCCGCAAAGGTCATTACCGGGAAATCGCCCAGATCCACGCCCTTCACTTCCAGCCACAAATGACGCACCAGCGCTTCCATCACTTCACGCACTTGCGGCGCGGTCATGAAAGAAGTTTCCACATCGATCTGAGTAAATTCAGGCTGACGATCAGCGCGCAGGTCTTCGTCACGGAAGCATTTAACGATCTGATAGTAACGGTCAAAACCGGACATCATCAGCAGCTGTTTGAACAACTGTGGGGATTGCGGCAGTGCGTAGAATTTACCTTTGTGCACACGAGAAGGCACCAGGTAGTCACGCGCGCCTTCCGGCGTGGCTTTGGTCAGCATCGGAGTTTCGATGTCGAGGAAGCCGTGGTCATCCATAAAACGGCGCACCAGGCTGGTGATTTTAGCGCGGGTTTTCAGGCGTTGCGCCATTTCCGGGCGACGCAGGTCGAGGTAGCGGTATTTCAGACGCGCTTCTTCGGTGTTGACGTGGTTAGAGTCAAGCGGCAGAACATCTGCGCGGTTGATGATAGTCAGCGAGGACGCCAGCACTTCAATTTCGCCGGTCGCCATATCGCGGTTAATATTTTTTTCGTCACGCGCACGTACGGTGCCCGTAACCTGAATGCAGAACTCATTACGCAGTTCAGAGGCCAGCTTTAACGCGTCCGCACGATCCGGATCGAAAAATACCTGCACGATACCTTCGCGGTCGCGCATATCGATGAAGATCAGGCTACCAAGATCACGACGACGGTTGACCCAACCACACAGAGTCACCTGCTGCCCCACGTGGGACAAACGGAGCTGTCCACAATATTCTGTACGCATGAGATATCCCTTAACTTAGCTGCCGGCGGATGCCCCCTGCTGCGCAGGTGACCAAGTCGCAGCGTTAGCTGTATGTCACAACTGAATGAAAAAAGGCGGCTATTATACTGGAAATTCTGCCGCACCGTAAGAGCCTGGCCCGCGCTGGAACGCCTCGTTACCACTTTATATCGGGCCTGAAATCAGACTCTACGCCAGTTTGCTATAAAGGTGTTGCCCGAACTCATAAAAATTAACAAAATTTGTCGTTCCGCCATCGGCTAATCGCATTAAGGTGTGAGGCACGATTTTGTTTTTTCAGGAGTCAGCATGCTTGAACTTAATGCTAAAACCACTGCGTTGGTGGTGATCGATTTACAAGAAGGCATCTTACCTTTTGCCGGTGGTCCACATACTGCCGATGAGGTAGTTAATCGCGCCGGGAAGCTGGCGGCGAAATTTCGCGCCAGCGGTCAGCCCGTGTTTCTGGTGCGAGTTGGCTGGTCTGCCGATTACGCCGAAGCATTAAAACAGCCGGTTGATGCCCCCGTTACTTTATTCGTACCCCTTATAATGGGGTGTTAGCCAGCCAGACCCGGCATGATTACTGCCCCCAGTCGTC
>NZ_JBDYCV010000049.1:0-29201 GCF_040495915.1 Shigella sp. FJ200513
CTGATGGAAATGGAAGCCACGCAAGCACCTTAAAATCACCATCATACACTAAATCAGTAAGTTGGCAGCATTACCCAGCGGGCAAATATCAATCTGGCATTTGTCGGAATTATTTATACCGCCCTTTTTGCTCTCTACGCCATGCTGTTCTGGCTGGCATTTTTCTAATCTATTTGAGACGCGCTCATGGAAAGTACGCCGAAAAAAGCACCTCGCAGTAAATTCCCTGCTCTGTTAGTGGTTGCGTTGGCGCTGGTTGCCCTTGTTTTCGTTATCTGGCGCGTAGACAGTGCGCCATCAACTAATGACGCTTACGCGTCAGCAGATACCATTGATGTGGTGCCGGAAGTCAGCGGTCGCATTGTAGAACTGGCGGTCACCGACAACCAGGCGGTGAAACAGGGCGATTTGCTGTTCCGCATCGACCCGCGCCCGTACGAAGCCAACCTGGCGAAAGCCGAAGCCTCCCTCGCGGCGCTGGATAAGCAAATTATGCTCACCCAGCGTAGCGTTGACGCCCAACAGTTTGGTGCCGACTCGGTTAATGCCACGGTAGAAAAAGCCCGTGCCGCCGCGAAACAGGCCACAGATACATTACGCCGCACCGAGCCATTACTGAAAGAGGGTTTTGTCTCAGCAGAAGACGTTGACCGTGCAAGAACGGCGCAGCGCGCCGCAGAAGCGGATCTTAATGCCGTATTGTTACAGGCGCAGTCAGCCGCCAGCGCCGTCAGCGGCGTCGATGCGCTGGTGGCGCAACGTGCGGCGGTCGAAGCGGATATTGCCCTGACCAAACTACATCTGGAAATGACGACCGTTCGCGCGCCATTTGATGGCCGGATCATTTCCCTCAAAACCTCCGTCGGGCAATTTGCTTCTGCCATGCGCCCTATTTTTACCCTCATCGACACTCGTCACTGGTACGTGATCGCCAACTTCCGCGAAACCGATCTGAAAAATATTCGCTCAGGTACACCCGCAACGATTCGCCTGATGAGTGACAGCGGCAAAACCTTCGAGGGTAAAGTGGATTCGATTGGCTACGGCGTGCTACCGGATGACGGCGGCCTGGTGCTGGGCGGCCTGCCAAAAGTGTCTCGTTCTATTAACTGGGTCCGCGTTGCCCAGCGTTTTCCGGTCAAAATCATGGTCGATAAACCTGACCCGGAAATGTTCCGCATCGGCGCTTCGGCAGTCGCTAATCTTGAGCCGCAATAATGAGCGCGCTCAACTCCCTGCCATTACCGGTGGTCAGGCTGCTGGCGTTCTTTCATGAAGAGTTAAGCGAGCGGCGACCCGGCCGCGTGCCGCAGATCGTGCAACTCTGGGTAGGCTGCCTGCTGGTGATTCTGATCTCGATGACTTTTGAGATCCCTTTTGTGGCGTTATCGCTGGCAGTGCTGTTTTACGGTATTCAGTCGAACGCGTTTTACACCAAATTTGTGGCGATCTTGTTTGTGGTTGCCACGGTGCTGGAGATCGGCAGCCTGTTTTTGATCTACAAATGGTCATACGGCGAACCGTTGATCCGATTGATCATCGCCGGGCCGATCCTGATGGGCTGCATGTTTTTGATGCGCACCCATCGGCTGGGACTGGTCTTTTTCGCTGTCGCCATTTACGGGCAAACCTTCCCCGCCATGCTCGACTATCCGGAAGTAGTCGTGCGCTTAACGCTGTGGTGTATCGTTGTTGGCCTCTATCCAACCTTGCTGATGACGTTAATCGGCGTGCTGTGGTTTCCCAATCGTGCCATTACGCAAATGCATCAAGCGCTTAATGATCGGCTTGATGATGCCATTAGCCACCTGACGGACAGCCTCGCACCGCTACCCGAAACGCGGATTGAAAGAGAGGCGCTGGCGCTGCAAAAACTGAATGTCTTTTGTCTCGCGGACGATGCCAACTGGCGAACTCAAAGCGCATGGTGGCAAAGCTGCGTGGCAACGGTAACCTACATTTACTCGACGCTGAATCGCTACGATCCCACCTCTTTTGCTGATTCTCAGGCAATTATTGAATTTCGGCAAAAATTAGCCTCAGAAATCAACAAGCTGCAGCATGCCGTTGCTGAAGGTCAGTGCTGGCAAAGCGACTGGCGGCTCAGTGAAAGTGAAGCGGTGGCGGCACGGGAATGTAACCTGGAGAATATCTGCCAGACGTTGTTACAACTGGGCCAGATGAACCCGAATACGCCGCCAACGCCCGCCGCCAAACCGCCATCAATGGTCGCCGATGCTTTTACCAATCCAGACTATATACGCTACGCGGTAAAAACATTGCTCGCCTGTTTGATCTGTTACACCTTTTACAGCGGCGTGGACTGGGAAGGCATTCACACCTGTATGCTGACCTGCGTGATCGTCGCTAATCCAAATGTCGGTTCGTCGTACCAGAAGATGGTGCTGCGTTTTGGCGGGGCCTTTTGCGGCGCGATTCTGGCGCTGTTATTCACGCTACTGGTCATGCCCTGGCTGGACAATATTGTCGAATTGCTGTTTGTGCTGGCACCGATTTTCCTGTTGGGCGCATGGATTGCCACCAGCTCTGAACGCTCTTCTTATATCGGCACACAGATGGTGGTCACCTTCGCGCTCGCCACGCTCGAAAACGTTTTTGGCCCAGTGTACGACCTGGTGGAAATTCGCGATCGCGCCCTGGGTATCATCATTGGTACCGTGGTGTCCGCGATGATTTACACCTTTGTCTGGCCTGAAAGTGAAGCGCGCACGCTGCCGCAAAAACTGGCTGGCGCGCTGGGTATGTTAAGTAAAGTAATGCGGATCCCACGCCAGCAGGAAGTCACGGCTCTGCGCACTTATCTGCAAATTCGTATCGGTCTGCATGCGGCGTTTAATGCCTGTGAAGAGATGTGCCAACGCGTGGCGCTGGAGCGTCAACTGGACAGCGAAGAACGCGCCTTACTGATTGAACGTTCGCAAACGGTTATTCGTCAGGGCCGCGATATCCTTCACGCCTGGGATGCCACCTGGAATTCGGCGCAGGCGCTGGATAACGCACTACAGCCGGACAGAGCAGGTCAGTTTGCCGACGCCCTGGAGAAATACGCTGCCGGTCTGGCAACCGCACTCAGCCGTTCTCCTCAAATAACGCTTGAAGAGACACCCACCTCGCAGGCCATCCTGCCCACCTTATTAAAACAGGAGCAACACGTCTGCCAGCTTTTCGCCCGCTTGCCAGACTGGACAGCCCCGGCATTAACGCCCGCCACGGAACAGGCACAAGGAGCCACGCAATGATCAATCGTCAACTTTCACGTCTGCTGTTGTGCAGCATTCTCGGCAGCACGACGCTGATTTCCGGCTGTGCCCTGGTACGTAAGGATTCTGCGCCTCATCAACAGCTCAAACCGGAACAAATCAAACTGGCCGATGATATTCATCTTGCCAGCTCCGGCTGGCCGCAGGCGCAGTGGTGGAAACAACTCAATGACCCGCAGTTGGATGCCCTGATCCAACGGACGCTAAGTGGTTCACACACCCTCGCCGAAGCGAAACTGCGGGAAGAAAAAGCGCAATCGCAGGCCGATTTGTTAGATGCCGGTTCACAGTTGCAGGTGGCAGCGTTAGGGATGCTTAACCGCCAACGTGTCTCGGCGAACGGCTTTTTAAGCCCTTATGCGATGGATGCGCCCGCACTGGGGATGGACGGGCCGTACTATACGGAAGCCACAGTAGGTTTGTTTGCCGGACTGGATCTTGATTTGTGGGGTGTGCATCGCTCAGCGGTTGCCGCCGCCATTGGCGCGCATAATGCCGCGCTGGCAGAAACCGCAGCAGTAGAGCTATCGCTGACCACGGGCGTAGCGCAGCTTTATTACAGTATGCAGGCCAGCTATCAGATGCTCGATCTGTTAGAACAAACTCGCGATGTGATTGATTACGCGGTGAAAGCGCACCAAAGTAAAGTGGCGCACGGTCTGGAAGCACAAGTGCCTTTCCACGGCGCGCGGGCACAGATTCTGGCGGTCGATAAACAAATTGCTGCCGTCAAAGGGCAAATCACCGAAACGAGAGAATCTCTGCGCGCATTGATTGGCGCGGGAGCCAGCGATATGCCGGAGATCAAACCTGTGGCATTACCACGAGTCCAGACCGGCATTCCGGCGACACTCTCTTATGAGTTGCTCGCCAGACGCCCGGATCTGCAAGCCATGCGCTGGTATGTTCAGGCGTCATTAGATCAGGTGGATTCCGCGCGGGCGTTGTTCTATCCGAGCTTTGATATCAAAGCGTTTTTCGGCCTTGATGCCATCCACCTGGATACCTTATTCAAAAAAACCAGTCGCCAGTTCAACTTCATCCCGGGTCTGAAATTGCCGCTGTTTGACGGTGGACGGTTGAATGCCAATCTCGAAGGCACGCGCGCCGCCAGCAACATGATGATTGAACGTTACAACCAGTCAGTACTGAACGCGGTGCGTGACGTTGCCGTCAACGGCACGCGTCTGCAAACGCTCAACGACGAGCGAGAAATGCAGGCTGAACACGTGGAAGCAACGCGCTTCACCCAGCGCGCTGCCGAGGCCGCCTATCAGCGCGGCTTAACCAGCCGCTTACAGGCCACTGAAGCCCGGTTGCCAGTACTTGCCGAAGAGATGTCATTACTGATGCTGGACAGCCGCCGGGTGATCCAAAGCATTCAGTTGATGAAATCGCTGGGCGGCGGGTATCAGGCGGCTCCCGTCGTCGAGAAAAAATAAAATGTCTGCCGCGTGATGGCTGTCACGCGGTATTTCGTTTCGTCACGTCAAAACTGACGACAGCCTGTTTTTCGTCAGAGTTTTGAATAAATAGTGCCCGTAATATCAGGGAATGACCCCAAATAAAATGTGGCATAAAAGATGCATACTGTAGTCGAGAGCGCGTATGCGTGATTTGATTAACTGGAGCGAGACCGATGAAAAAAGTCGTCACGGTTTGCCCCTATTGCGCATCAGGTTGCAAAATCAACCTGGTCGTCGATAACGGCAAAATCGTCCGGGCGGAGGCAGCGCAGGGGAAAACCAACCAGGGTACCCTGTGTCTGAAGGGTTATTATGGCTGGGATTTCATTAACGATACCCAGATCCTGACCCCGCGCCTGAAAACCCCCATGATCCGTCGCCAGCGTGGCGGCAAACTCGAACCTGTTTCCTGAGATGAGGCACTGAATTACGTTGCCGAGCGCCTGAGCGCCATCAAAGAGAAGTACGGTCCGGATGCCATCCAGACGACCGGCTCCTCGCGTGGTACGGGTAACGAAACCAACTATGTAATGCAAAAATTTGCGCGCGCCGTTATTGGTACCAATAACGTTGACTGCTGCGCTCGTGTCTGACACGGCCCATCGGTTGCAGGTCTGCACCAATCGGTCGGTAATGGCGCAATGAGCAATGCTATTAACGAAATTGATAATACCGATTTAGTGTTCGTTTTCGGGTACAACCCGGCGGATTCCCACCCAATCGTGGCGAATCACGTAATTAACGCTAAACGTAACGGGGCGAAAATTATCGTCTGCGATCCGCGCAAAATTGAAACCGCGCGCATTGCTGACATGCACATTGCACTGAAAAACGGCTCGAACATCGCGCTGTTGAATGCGATGGGCCATGTCATTATTGAAGAAAATCTGTACGACAAAGCGTTCGTCGCTTCCCGTACAGAAGGCTTTGAAGAGTATCGTAAAATCGTTGAAGGCTACACGCCGGAGTCGGTTGAAGATATCACCGGTGTCAGCGCCAGTGAGATTCGTCAGGCGGCACGGATGTATGCCCAGGCGAAAAGCGCCGCCATCCTGTGGGGCATGGGTGTAACCCAGTTCTACCAGGGCGTGGAAACCGTGCGTTCTCTGACCAGCCTCGCGATGCTGACCAGTAACCTCGGTAAGCCGCATGCGGGTGTAAACCCGGTTCGTGGTCAGAACAACGTGCAGGGTGCCTGCGATATGGGCGCGCTGCCGGATACGTATCCGGGATACCAGTACGTGAAAGATCCGGCTAACCGCGAAAAATTCGCCAAAGCCTGGGGCGTGGAAAGCCTGCCTGCTCATACCGGCTATCGCATCAGCGAGCTGCCGCACCGCGCAGCGCATGGCGAAGTGCGTGCCGCGTACATTATGGGCGAAGATCCGCTGCAAACTGATGCGGAGCTGTCGGCAGTACGTAAAGCCTTTGAAGATCTGGAACTGGTCATCGTTCAGGACATCTTTATAACCAAAACCGCGTCGGCGGCGGATGTCATTTTGCCGTCAACGTCGTGGGGCGAGCATGAAGGCGTGTTTACTGCGGCTGACCGTGGCTTCCAGCGTTTCTTCAAAGCAGTTGAACCGAAATGGGATCTGAAAACGGACTGGCAAATCATCAGTGAAATCGCCACCCGTATGGGTTATCCGATGCACTACAACAACACCCAGGAGATCTGGGATGAGTTGCGTCATCTGTGCCCGGATTTCTACGGTGCGACTTACGAGAAAATGGGCGAACTGGGCTTCATTCAGTGGCCTTGCCGCGATACTTCAGATGCCGATCAGGGGACTTCTTATCTGTTTAAAGAGAAGTTTGATACCCCGAACGGTCTGGCGCAGTTCTTCACCTGCGACTGGGTAGCGCCAATCGACAAACTCACCGACGAGTACCCGATGGTACTGTCAACGGTGCGTGAAGTTGGTCACTACTCTTGCCGTTCGATGACCGGTAACTGTGCGGCACTGGCGGCGCTGGCTGATGAACCTGGCTACGCACAAATCAATACCGAAGACGCCAAACGTCTGGGTATTGAAGATGAGGCATTGGTTTGAGTGCACTCGCGTAAAGGCAAAATTATCACCCGTGCGCAGGTCAGCGATCGTCCGAACAAAGGGGCGATTTACATGACCTACCAGTGGTGGATTGGTGCCTGTAACGAGCTGGTTACCGAAAGCTTAAGCCCGATTACGAAAACGCCGGAATACAAATACTGCGCCGTGCGCGTCGAGCCGATCTCCGATCAGCGCGCCGCCGAGCAGTACGTGATTGACGAGTACAACAAGTTGAAAACTCGCCTGCGCGAAGCGGCACTGGCGTAATACAGTCCTTTCTACAGCCTCCTTTCGGAGGCTGTTTTTTTATCCATTCGAACTCTTTATACTGGTTACTCCCTACCCAATCGTATTATCAAAATGAAAAAAATTATCGCATTGATGTTGTTTTTGACATTCTTTGCCCACGCGAACGACTCCGAGCCTGGCAGCCAGTATTTAAAGGCAGCAGAGGCCGGGGACCGACGTGCACAATATTTTCTTGCCGACAGCTGGTTTAGCTCCGGCGATTTGAGCAAAGCCGAATATTGGGCACAGAAAGCCGCCGACAGCGGTGATGCTGATGCCTGCGCGCTGTTGGCGCAGATCAAAATCACCAATCCGGTCAGTCTGGACTATCCACAAGCAAAAGTTCTTGCAGAGAAAGCGGCGCAAGCGGGCAGTAAAGAAGGTGAAGTAACGCTGGCGCATATTCTGGTAAATACTCAAGCGGGTAAACCGGATTATCCAAAGGCGATTTCGCTGTTAGAAAACGCCTCGGAAGATCTGGAGAATGACTCCGCCGTCGATGCCCAAATGCTGCTTGGTTTGATTTACGCCAACGGCGTGGGCATTAAGGCCGACGATGACAAGGCAACCTGGTATTTCAAACGCAGCTCTGCAATTTCCCGAACCGGTTATTCCGAGTACTGGGCGGGAATGATGTTCTTAAACGGTGAGGAAGGTTTTATCGAGAAGAACAAACAAAAGGCGCTGCACTGGTTGAACCTGAGCTGTATGGAAGGGTTTGATACCGGGTGTGAAGAGTTTGAAAAATTAACCAACGGTTAAGGTAGGCCTGATAAGACGCGGCAAGCGTCGCATCAGGCATCCACACATTGCCGGGGGATATCCCCGGCAATCTTCAATTATTGATCCGCAGTTTTATCAAATTTGCCCAGCACTTCACGCTCATAAGCCAGCGCCTTTTTGCGGTCAAATTTGTGTTCCCACTTGGCAATCACCAGCACCGCCAGCGCATTACCCACCACGTTCAGCGCAGTACGCGCCATGTCGAGGATACGGTCAACACCAGCAATAAACGCCAGACCTTCCAGCGGAATACCTACGCTACCCAGCGTTGCCAGCAACACCACAAACGACACGCCAGCCACGCCAGCAATCCCTTTCGAGGTCACCATCAGCGTCAGCACCAGAATGATTTCCTGCCAGATGGACAGGTCAATGCCATACAGCTGAGCGATGAAAATAGCGGCAATACTTTGATACAGCGTCGAACCATCAAGGTTAAAAGAGTAACCGGTCGGCACCACGAAGCTGGTGATCGACGCCGGTGCTCCGTAGGCTTCCATCTTCTCAATAATTCGCGGCAGTACGCTTTCAGAGCTGGCAGTGGAGTACGCCAGAATCAGCTCATCTTTCAGAATACGAATCAGGATCCAGACGCTTAACCCGCACAGACGTGCCACAATTCCCAGCACTACCAGCGCGAAGAACAGAATGGCGAAATGCACCAGCAGCACCAGTTTCGCCAGTGGCCACAGAGACGAGAAACCAAAGTTAGCCACCGTCACCGCAATCAGCGCAAACACACCCACCGGTGCATAACGCATCACCATGTGAGTCACTTTAAACATGGTTTCAGAGATGGAGCGGAACACGGTCACCAGCGGTTCACGATGCGTCGCGGGCAGGGAAGAAAGCCCCAGACCAAACAGCACCGAGAAAAAGATGATCGGCAGCATTTCGCCTTTCGCCATCGACGCCACAATGTTCGTCGGCACCAGCGACAAAATCGTGCCCATAATGCCGTGGGAACTGCTTTGTACCGCTTCCGTAGTGCTCTGATATTTCGAGATATCGACGGTCGCCAGCTGCGACATATCCACCCCGGCACCGGGCTGGAAGACGTTCGCCAGAGTGATCCCCAAAATGATGGCGACGGTGGTGATCACCTCGAAGTAAATAATGGTTTTCGCGCCAATACGCCCGAGCTGTTTGGCATCACCAACACCCGCGATACCCACCACCAGCGTGGAGATCACAATCGGCACAACAATCATTTTGATCAGATGGATGAAGATATCACCCGCCGGAGAGAGCAAATTGACGACCAGCCAGTCGCGGCTGTCGCTATGGTAGTGCAGGTAGCTTCCCAGGAGAATGCCCAGCACCATAGCAAACAGAATCTGCCAGGCCAGGCTGAATTTTATATTTTTCATCAGAATAACTTCCTCAATGGAGCGCCGTTCCCCGTTCAGAAACGCGAGAACGTGACATACTGCCAGGGCATGAATTGTGTTGCGTTGGTTTGTAGATTTTTTTAACGCTTATGATCAGTATCATTTGCGCGGTATGTTGCGCAACCCTTTAACAACAGAGCTTTTCGCTGCATTAATGCATAATAACGCGAGTTTATGGCAGGATTAATGAATAACCATTTGTTATGGAAAGATTTTTATTTGTTTAATCTGCAATAATACTGATTGGTGATTATTTTTGGCATATGTTCATTCGATTATTTTTTATGCAGCTCAATGACATAATCTTCATCACCAGATGATTAATCCGATCTCCGCTGCAACAGTTTTGCCATATTAATCGACTCGACCAGCTGTGTCCGGTTGATCCGGGGTGAGTTGAGATCCATCACTTTTTGCCATAGTTCGATGGCTTGCGCGTAATTCGCCTGCATAAACGCATCGGAAGCCAGCAGCATCAGAGCGGTGATTTCGTTAGAGTCCAGCGCGAGGGCTTTGTCGATCATTGCGCGAGTCTGGGCGGTCATATGCTGGCTGGCCTGGTAATAAAGCACCGTCGCCAGCGCCGCATACAGTTCAGCGTTCTCACCACGTAGTTGCAACGCCTGACGATACGCCAGCAGCGAATTGCTGTAATCGTTTTGCCACAGATAGTACTCGCCCAGTAACGCCCATTGTTCGCTGTTTTGTGGATTAGCGCGGATTTTATCCTGCAATGCCTGAAGCTGCGCTTCCGGGGTTTGCTGGCTGGCAAACTGATGTAGCGGATCGCGCTGACGCTGATACTCCGCACGTACCGCCTGCCATTTTGGGCTTAACAGATAACTGCCGACACAGAGGAATACCATCAATATCGTGAGTGTTGTCAGCATTTTCACCGGTATTTGAGGCTGTTTCATCGCTTAGCCCTCACTCGCCAGAGGATCAGTGCCATCAGCAATAACAACACCACTGGCAGCGCCCACAACACCAGCGTCTGACCCGTTAACGGTGGGTTATAGCGAACAAAATCTCCGTAGCGTTCGGTCATCCAGCCAATGATTTCGACTTCGTTCTTCCCCTCCGACACCATGCTATAAACCTGATGGCGCATACTGACCGCCACCGGCGCATTGGATTCGAGTAAGTTTTGATTCTGGCACTGCGGACAACGTAACTGGCTGGCAATATTTAACGCCTGTTGCTGTTGTTGCGGATTGGCGAATTGCCAGGTGTCTACAACCTGAGCGCGCGCAAAACAGGTAAATAACAGCAGTAGCGTGAGAAGCCCTTTATTCATCGCGCTTCTTCCCCCGCCATCCGCTTAACAATGCGCCCGCAATCATCAACAATCCTCCCCCCCAGATCCAGCGCACACCGCTTTGTACATACAAACGAAAAGCGTAACGATCCGCTCTGGTTTTTTCACCCATGACCGCATACCAGTCATGGATGCCGTTCCAGCGAATTGACGGTTCCATCATTTGCTGACGGCGTGCTTCATAAAAACGCCGCTCCGGCGTTAATTCACCAATGCGTTGCTGATGGTCAAACAGCGCCACTATCGCTTTTTCGCTGGTGTAATTGCCTCTGGCTTGCAGATCGAGTCGCTCAAAACGGAAGGTGTATCCTGCCAGCGTCACCTGCTGACCCGGCTGTAAATTCAGGCTGATCTCCTGACGACTGACACTGGAAACCACGATCCCCGCGGCAAATAACAGCACGCCAGCATGAGCTACCAGCGCCGGAAGCTGCACGCGTTTGCCAGAGACAAACGTCGCCAGCACAATCACCACCAGCATCAACAGACCAAACGGTAACGTCGCGCGGTTAAAATACGGCGCGCCAACGGAGAGGCGTCCCCAGCCCAGCAGGCCGTAAATCATCGGATAAAGCGTTCCCACCAGCACGATCAGTAGCACTGCGCAAAACAGCAACAGCGTAGCGAGGATTAACATTTCCCGCGATAACCCCGAAAAACGCACCGCCGGGCCACCGTCCCGCGCTCGCCAGCCATACAGAGCCAAAGACGCAAGGCTAATCAGTGCAAACAGGCTGAACAACGGCACGGCGCGGACGTTATCCAGTGCGAACGCATGAACCGAAACCAGAATGCCAGAACGGACAATTAAGGTGCCCAGCAGCGACAGCATCAGAGTAACTATCGCCAGCAACAGCGACCAGTGGCGGAAAATCCCCCGCTGGCGTGTCAGGGACAAACTGTGCAGCAGCGCAGTGGCAGAAAGCCAGGGTAATAAAGAGGCGTTTTCCACCGGATCCCAGAACCACCAGCCGCCCCAGCCGAGTTCGCAGTAGGCCCACCAGGAACCGAGGATGATCCCCGCCGTTAATGCACTCCAGCCAGGTAACGCCCAGCGCCAGCAAATTCGGGCGCTGGCCGCATCAAACTCGCCGCGCAGTAGACTCGCCAGCGCCACGCTCGCCGCTACCATCAAACCGCCATAGCCAAGGTAAAGCAGCGGTGGATGAAAGATAAGACCGGGATGTTGCAGCATCGGATTGAGATCGCGGCCTTCGATTGCTGGTGGAAATATCCGCACGAAGGGATCGGACCACAGCACCACAAACAGTAGCAGTGCGGCGAGCATGAGAGATAAAACGGCTAGCGTCAGCGGAAATAGCGGATCGCTTTGCTGCCGATAATGCCAGGCAAACAGCGCGCTCCAGGCGGAAAGCAGCAGCACCCAAAGCAGCAGCGAACCTTCATGACCGCCCCACACCGCCGCCAGTTTGAGTTCCCACGACAGCAGGCTGTAGCTATGTTGGGCGACATAAATGACCGAGAAATCGCTGATGAGAAAACAATACGTCAGTACGCCAAAGGCGAGCAGCAGGAGCGCGAACTGCGCCAGAATGCCGATGCAAGTGAGTCGCATCATGGCAGGCCAGCGCAACCGCACTCCCGCAAAGGCCGTCAACGGGGTCAACACGTTGACCCCGAGACTTAACAACAACGCCAGAAAACCGACTTCAGGAAGGAATACGTCCAGAAACCACCTCTTTTCTGGCTTACGCCACCGTCAACTGTCCGGCGTAGAGAATGAAAAAGCGCAGCATCAACACGCCGACCAGACTGGCCCCACACGCCGCCAGCACGGCAGGAATGCCGGAACTGCGATTGACCCACGGTTTGAGCAACATTGGCACAATCAGCCCCAGCCCGGCGACACCAAGCCAGAACCACCACGTCCAGAAACCGCCACCTAATGCCGCCACCAGCGCACGAACTTTACCGTCATCGCCCAGCGCCAGACCGACAAAAAACGCCACCAGCAGGAAGATTTCACCCCATACCACGGGGATTTCCATCCGGTGAACAAAGTGCGCTTCCGTGGAATGCGGGTTACTGCGTTGGCGTATCGCCATGGCGATCAGCGCCACCGCCGCACCGGACGAGATGCCGGAGAAGAGGAGCAGCACCGGCAGGCTCGGGTTATTGAGGAACGGATACGATTTCAGCGCCGACAGCAGAAAGCCGGTATAAGCCCCCAGCAGCACCGCCAACACCAGCATCAGCGTTTCCAGTCCGCGATGAACGGGCGTCAGCAGGCTCAGAACCTTTTGCACGATCCCCAGCTTCGGCAACCAGCGTTGTTGCAGGGCAAGCAAATCATGTTCAAAGATTTTCGCCAGCCACAGCACCAGCACCACCATGTAGAGCTGAAACAGCATCACCCCCATCGACATCACCGAGGTAAAACTGTAGTGGAACATCAGCTTCCAGAAGGTCCACGGTCTTGTCAGGTGGAAGACGAGGATCAACAGACCGAGGATCACCGCGCCCGGCCCGACAATCAGCGTGGTGCGCAGCAACGTACTGTCTGCACCGCCCGCCTGCGGGTAGAAGCGACGTAACAGCACGGCCAGCGTCACCAGACCGGCAGAAATACCAATCAAAAACAGGTAGATGGCAATCGGCCAGTCCCACACCAGCGATTCAAAATGAAATGCGGAAGTCTGCGTCATTGGCTCACCTCCCCGTATTTAAACGGTACGCGGTACAGCTTCGGTTTGGTTCCCAGCGCCAGCTTGTAGCGGTAAGTAGGCTTCTGGCGCAGCAGTTGCGAAATCTCACTGTTAGGATCGTCCAGATTGCCAAACGTCAGCGCCTTCGTCGGGCAAGCTTCAACGCACGCGGGAAGCTTACCGGCCTGCAAATTGGTCTTACGACAGAAATCGCATTTGTCCGCCGTCTTCGTGACCGGATGGATAAAGCGCACGCGGTACGGACAGGCGGCGATGCAGTACTGACAACCGACGCAGAGATCAGGATTAACATCGACAATCCCGCTAGCGGCATCACGAAAAGACGCACCGGTCGGGCAGACGTCAACGCACGGCGCATGATCGCAGTGCTGGCAAGACTTACGGAAGAAGCGATATTTCACATCAGGAAATTCGCCCTGCGGCTCGCTACGAATAATCGTCAGGCGCGAGACGCCTTCCGGCACCTTGTTCACTTCCCGACAAGCATCCATACAGGCGGTACAGCCGATGCATAACGACTCGTCATGCACCATGCCGTAACGCACCCCATTGATATTCAACGTTTTCGCCACCACGCGCCCTGCGGTGCCGCTGACGGCTGCCAGCACGCCGACGCCGGTGAGAAACTGGCGACGAGACCAGGTCATGGCTGCTCCTTAAGCAACGGAACAGACGCCGGGTTAAAGTTCGGATTGGTGCGCTGATCGCTGTGGCAATCGACGCAAATCTTAATCCGTCCTTTGTCACTTAACGTCTGCATCGTATCTTGCTGTGGATGCAGGGAATGGCAGCTGGCGCACGCCACTTTGGTTACGTGGACATCGTGCGGCCAGAACGCTTTTTGCAACTGTTCCGGCAGATGACAGGACATACAGACGCTGTTCTGCTCTCCGACCTTATACATCGGCTCGTTAAAGCGCATCACATCTTTCACCCCTTCGCGGTGTTGCGGTGATGCTTGGCCGTGACAGTTGGTGCAGGTGACCGGCAATTTGTTATTCGGGTTGATAACGGAAGCATGTTTGCCATGCATACCTTCGGTATCTGGTTTATGACAGTCCAGACAGGCGGCATCCGGGTTACGCTGCTGGGTAACTTCGTAGCGATCACCAGATGCCTGCACCGCAGGGGTAGCGGTAATTCCGTTCAGGCTCCACAACAGGCCCGACGCCAGCACCCCAGCAGTTAATAACGAACGTAATACGCTCATATTCACTCCATTGTGTTTTCCGCCCCTTGCGAGGCGGAACGGGGTTATTGGCTTAACAGACCGTTTTTACGTGCCTGCTCTTCCCACTGCGGGATCACCGTTTTGATGAAGTCCTGCTTCTCGGCCTTGATTTGTTCCATGTTCAGGCCAATGGCCTGCTGGGCTTTCTCTTTGGTCGAGATATCCGGGATCTGGATTTCATGGGTGATACCTTTGGTCGCCAGCAGGCGCGCCAGTTTGGTGCGCGCATCCGCCGCTTTATCCATCGCCGTACCGAGCATCCGTAGACCTTCTTCCGGTGCGTGCATATGAATACCGTGGGAAGCAATCGCCAGATCCCAACGCCACTGGGCATGACGGATATCGTCCTGAATCGGCTTCATTTCGGCTTCCGTCGCGCCTGCATCCAGCGCCGCTTTCGCTTCGAAGTGAGCGTGAACCAGTTGATCTTCAACCTTGATTTTCAGGTCGTTAATCGATTGCTTACGTTCCGCGACCACTTTTTGCAAGGCAGCTTTATCCTGGGTATGGCAGTTCGCACAAGTCTGGGCGAAGTTATCAAACGGATTACCAATTTTATGGTCGGTGTAGAGTTTGCCTTCGGCGTTCTGCACTTTTGGCATATGGCAGTCGATACAGGTCACGTTGTTTTTACCGTGAATGCCCGCTGTCCAGGTTTCATATTCCGGGTGCTGCGCTTTCAGCATTGGCGTTTTCGACAGGGAGTTAGTCCAGTCAGAGAAGGCAATTTTGTCGTAATACTGCTCCATATTTTCGACTTTCATGCCGTCATCCCACGGGAATTTAACCGCTTTGTTTTTGCCGTCGAAGTAATACTCCACATGGCACTGACCGCAAACCATCGATTGCTGGTCGAAACGTCCGGCTTTCTCAAAAGGTTTACCAATGGCTTCCATCGCGCGAGCCGCATACGGACGGGAAAGGGTTAACTCCGGTTTGCCTTTGGCGAACTCTGGTGAGGCGGTGTTATGGCAGTCGGCACAACCTAAGTTGTTGACGATTTCCGGGCCGCCGCGCGCCCATTTACCGTGGAAGTAGCCATCTTCGCCGTCTTTCTGGATCAGACGCGCCACATCCGGGCTTTTACAACTCCAGCACGCCATCGGTAGCGGACCATCTTCAGCGTTTTTCGGCGCACCGGTACGCAGGGTTTCACGCACATCGGTCACAGCAAAGGCATGTCCACGAGGCTTGTTGTAATCGCGCGAGAAGGGATACCCCGCCCACAGGATCACCAGCCGTGGATCTTCCGCCAGGGCGTCAACACGCTCTGACTGTTCCGAGGTGGCTTTCCAGGAGAGATATTGATCGTGATGCTGCGGGGCAAAGGTTTCATTCTTCGCTTCCACAGTTACAGGTTTTGCGGGAGCTGCCGTTTGTTCAGCGTGAACAGAAGTGAAAAAGAAAAAAGGAATCAATAAGCTGAAGATACGGCGTGCGTTTATTTTTATCCTTGTCATAGGGGCTTCATCCGAATTGCGCCATTGTTGCAATGGCGGTTTTTATTGTTTTTCACGACAGTAACCGCACCTACACTGTCATGACATTGCTCACCCCTATGTGTAACAAATAACCACACTGTGAATGTTGTCTTTAATCAATTGTAAGTGCATGTGAAATACCACTTTAGAGTTAGTCAGTATCTTCCTCTTTTTCAACAGCATGCATAACTGCATGTTCCTCAAAGAATTAATCAACTTTTGTTGGTGACCTTCAAAAATTACCCTGCCGTTTATTTGCACCATTCTACTTTTGCGTGATCTGTCGCCCAAATACTAAACAAAACTGCCAATACCCCTACATTTAACGCTTATGCCACATATTATTAACATCCTACAAGGAGAACAAAAGCATGAGCCAAATTCACAAACACACCATTCCTGCCAACATCGCAGACCGTTGCCTGATAAACCCTCAGCAGTACGAGGCGATGTATCAACAATCTATTAACGTACCTGATACCTTCTGGGGCGAACAGGGAAAAATTCTCGACTGGATCAAACCGTACCAGAAGGTGAAAAATACCTCCTTTGCCCCCGGTAATGTGTCCATTAAATGGTACGAGGACGGCACGCTGAATCTGGCGGCAAACTGCCTTGACCGCCATCTGCAAGAAAACGGCGATCGCACCGCCATCATCTGGGAAGGCGACGACGCCAGCCAGAGCAAACATATCAGCTATAAAGAGCTGCACCGCGACGTCTGCCGCTTCGCCAATACCCTGCTCGAGCTGGGCATTAAAAAAGGTGATGTGGTGGCGATTTATATGCCGATGGTGCCGGAAGCCGCGGTTGCGATGCTGGCCTGCGCCCGCATTGGCGCGATGCATTCGGTGATTTTCGGCGGCTTCTCGCCGGAAGCCGTTGCCGGGCGCATTATTGATTCCAACTCACGACTGGTGATCACTTCCGACGAAGGCGTGCGCGCCGGGCGTAGTATTCCGCTGAAGAAAAACGTTGATGACGCACTAAAAAACCCGAACGTCACCAGCGTAGAGCATGTGGTGGTACTGAAGCGTACTGGCGGAAACATCGACTGGCAGGAAGGGCGCGACCTGTGGTGGCACGACCTGGTTGAGCAAGCCAGCGATCAGCACGAGGCGGAAGAGATGAACGCCGAAGATCCGCTGTTTATTCTCTATACCTCCGGTTCTACCGGAAAACCAAAAGGCGTACTGCACACTACCGGCGGTTATCTGGTGTACGCGGCGCTGACCTTTAAATATGTCTTTGATTATCATCCGGGTGATATCTACTGGTGCACCGCCGATGTGGGCTGGGTTACCGGACACAGTTATTTGCTGTACGGCCCGCTGGCCTGCGGCGCAACCACGCTGATGTTTGAAGGCGTACCGAACTGGCCGACGCCTGCCCGTATGGCGCAGGTGGTGGACAAGCATCAGGTCAATATTCTCTATACCGCACCCACGGCGATCCGCGCGCTGATGGCGGAAGGCGATAAAGCGATTGAAGGCACCGACCGTTCGTCGCTACGCATTCTCGGTTCCGTGGGCGAGCCAATTAACCCGGAAGCGTGGGAGTGGTACTGGAAAAAAATCGGCAACGAGAAATGTCCGGTGGTCGATACCTGGTGGCAGACCGAAACCGGCGGTTTCATGATCACCCCGCTGCCTGGCGCTACCGAGCTGAAAGCCGGTTCGGCAACACGTCCGTTCTTCGGCGTGCAACCGGCGCTGGTCGATAACGAAGGTAACCCGCTGGAAGGGGCTACCGAAGGTAGCCTGGTGATCACCGACTCCTGGCCTGGTCAGGCGCGTACGCTGTTTGGCGATCACGAACGTTTTGAGCAGACCTATTTTTCCACCTTCAAAAATATGTATTTCAGCGGCGACGGCGCGCGTCGCGATGAAGATGGCTATTACTGGATCACCGGGCGTGTGGACGACGTGCTGAACGTCTCCGGTCACCGTCTGGGGACGGCAGAGATAGAGTCGGCGCTGGTGGCGCATCCGAAGATTGCCGAAGCCGCCGTAGTAGGTATTCCGCACAATATTAAAGGTCAGGCGATCTACGCCTATGTCACGCTTAATCACGGGGAGGAACCGTCACCAGAACTGTACGCAGAAGTCCGCAACTGGGTGCGTAAAGAGATTGGCCCGCTGGCGACGCCAGACGTGCTGCACTGGACCGACTCCCTGCCTAAAACCCGCTCCGGCAAAATTATGCGCCGTATTCTGCGCAAAATTGCGGCGGGCGATACCAGCAACCTGGGCGATACCTCGACGCTTGCCGATCCTGGCGTGGTCGAGAAGCTGCTTGAAGAGAAGCAGGCTATCGCGATGCCATCGTAACCCACAATTGCCGGATGCGAATCGGTAACGGTTTGTAGGCCTGATAAGACGCGACAGCGTCGCATCAGGCATTGATTGCCGGATGCGGCGTAAACGCCTTATCCGGCCTACATTCGGCAAGGGTTACCCGAGCGTTAACCTTCTCCCATAAGGGAGCGGGAATTAAAACAATCCCTACATTACCTCTGGAGAATCTGTGATGAATGGTACGATTTATCAGCGGATAGAAGACAATGCGCATTTCAGGGAGTTAGTCGAAAAACGGCAACGGTTTGCCACCATCCTGTCGATTATTATGCTGGCAGTTTATATCGGCTTTATTTTACTGATCGCCTTCGCGCCCGGCTGGCTGGGCACGCCGCTGAATCCGAACACCAGCGTCACACGCGGTATTCCAATTGGTGTTGGAGTGATTGTGATCTCCTTTGTTCTCACCGGTATCTACATCTGGCGGGCGAACGGCGAATTCGACCGTCTTAATAATGAAGTCCTGCATGAGGTACAAGCATCATGAAAAGAGTTCTGACGGCGCTTGCCGCCACACTCCCTTTCGCAGCTAACGCCGCGGATGCTATTAGCGGGGCCGTAGAGCGCCAGCCAACGAACTGGCAGGCGATTATTATGTTCCTGATTTTCGTCGTGTTTACGCTCGGCATTACCTACTGGGCATCAAAACGCGTACGTTCTCGTAGCGACTACTACACCGCAGGCGGCAATATCACTGGCTTCCAGAACGGGCTGGCGATTGCCGGGGACTATATGTCCGCCGCCTCATTCTTGGGGATCTCCGCGCTGGTGTTTACCTCCGGCTATGACGGGCTGATCTACTCGTTGGGCTTCCTGGTGGGCTGGCCAATCATTCTGTTTCTGATTGCCGAACGTCTGCGTAACCTGGGACGCTACACCTCTGCCGATGTGGCCTCTTATCGTCTGAAACAAGGGCCGATTCGTATTCTTTCGGCCTGTGGTTCTCTGGTAGTGGTGGCGCTTTACCTTATCGCTCAGATGGTAGGCGCAGGTAAACTGATCGAGCTGCTGTTTGGCCTTAACTATCACATTGCGGTGGTGCTGGTCGGCGTGCTGATGATGATGTACGTCCTGTTCGGCGGCATGCTGGCGACCACCTGGGTACAAATTATCAAAGCTGTGCTGTTGCTGTTCGGTGCCAGCTTTATGGCCTTTATGGTGATGAAACACGTCGGCTTTAGCTTCAACAATCTGTTCAGCGAAGCGATGGCGGTACACCCGAAAGGTGTCGACATCATGAAACCGGGCGGACTGGTGAAAGATCCGATCTCCGCGCTCTCTCTGGGGCTGGGACTGATGTTTGGTACGGCGGGCTTGCCGCACATTCTGATGCGCTTCTTTACAGTCAGCGATGCCCGCGAAGCACGTAAGAGCGTGTTCTACGCCACCGGATTTATGGGCTACTTCTATATTCTGACCTTTATTATCGGCTTCGGCGCGATCATGCTTGTTGGTGCGAATCCGGAATATAAAGACGCGGCGGGCCATCTGATTGGTGGTAACAACATGGCGGCCGTTCACCTGGCGAATGCAGTGGGCGGCAACCTATTCCTCGGTTTTATTTCAGCGGTTGCTTTCGCCACTATCCTCGCGGTGGTTGCGGATCTGACGCTGGCGGGCGCATCGGCGGTTTCGCATGACTTGTACGCTAACGTCTTCAAAAAAGGCGCGACCGAACGTGAAGAGCTGCGGGTATCAAAAATCACCGTACTGATCCTCGGCGTGATTGCGATTATCCTCGGCGTGCTGTTTGAGAATCAGAACATCGCCTTTATGGTAGGCCTTGCGTTTGCCATCGCGGCGAGCTGTAACTTCCCGATCATTCTGCTTTCCATGTACTGGTCGAAACTGACTACCCGTGGCGCGATGCTGGGCGGCTGGCTGGGGCTGATTACCGCAGTGGTGCTGATGATCCTCGGCCCGACTATTTGGGTACAGATCCTCGGTCACGAAAAAGCCATCTTCCCGTATGAATACCCGGCGCTGTTCTCTATCAGCGTGGCATTCCTCGGCATCTGGTTCTTCTCGGCAACCGATAACTCAGCGGAAGGGGCGCGCGAGCGTGAACTGTTCCGCGCGCAGTTTATCCGCTCCCAGACCGGCTTTGGCGTTGAGCAAGGCCGCGCACATTAATCTCTCCCCTTCCCCGGTCGCCTGACCGGGGAATACGCTTCCTCTCCAACATGCATCACCTTTTCCCATAATATTAAACAAATAAACTCATTAAAAAATGAGCGATTTTTGACAGTCGTAGAAAATGATAATGCAGAGAATATGCCTTTTCTTTCTTGTTAATTATAAGGATATTTTATGCGCTATAATGGTTTAAATAATATGTTTTTCCCTCTTTGCCAGATTAACGATAACCACTCTATCACAAGTTCATCACATACAAAGAAAACAAAATCAGATAATTACAGCAAACATCATAAAAACACGTTAATTGACAATAAAGCCCTCTCTCTTTTCAAAATAGATGATCATGAAAAAGTGATAGGCTTGATTCAGAAAATGAAAAGAATTTATGATAGTTTACCATCAGGAAAAATCACGAAAGAAACGGACAGGAAAATACATAAATATTTTATAGATATAGCGTTATATGCAAATAATAAATGTGACGATAGAATTACGAGAAGAGTTTACCTTAGTAAAGAAAAGGATGTATCCATTAAGGTGGTATATTTTATAAATAATGTCGCCGTCCATAATAATACTATCGAAATTCCACAGATAGTAAATGGTGGTTACGATTTTTCACACCTTAGCCTGAAGGGTATCGTGATTAAAGATGAAGATTTATCCAATTCGAATTTTGCAGGTTGCAGACTACAAAACGCTATTTTCCAGGACTGTAATATGTATAAAACGAATTTTTATTACGCCATAATGGAAAAAATACTTTTTGATAATTGTATTCTCGATGACTCAAATTTCGCTCAGATAAAAATGGCCGACGGAACTCTAAATGCATGCTCCGCTATGCATGTTCAATTCTACAATGCAGCAATGAATAGAGCCAATATTAAAAATACCTTCCTTGACTATTCAAATTTTTATATGGCGTACATGGCTGAGGTAAATCTTTATAAAGTAATAGCGCCATATGTTAATTTATTTAAAGCCGACCTTAGTTTCTCTAAACTCGATTTAATTAACTTTGAACATGCTGATCTGTCTCGCGTCAATCTGAACAAAGCAATCCTCCAGAATATAAACTTAATTGATAGCAAACTCTTTTGTACGTGGCTGACAAATACATTCCTCGAAATGGTTATATGTACCGGCTCTAATATGGCTAATGTTAATTTTAATAATGCCAATTTAAGCAACTGCCATTTCAACTGTTCTATTTTAACAAAAGCCTGTATGTTTAATACCCGTCTCTATCGGGTTAATTTCGATGAGGCTAGCGTCCAGGGAATGGGCATTTCCATTCTCCGTGGGGAGGAAAATATCCCCATTGATAGTGATACCCTGGTAACACTACAGAAATTCTTTGAAGAAGATTGTACCTCTCATACTGGCATGTCACAAACTGAGGATAATATTAATGCAGTCGCTATGAAGATTACTGCAGATATTATGCAACACGCAGATTGAGGTTAAGTCGAAGAACAGCCAATGAATTGACTTTACAAGAGAGATAACTTATTTGTTTTAGAATCATGAATGTTCGCCCGAGCTAACCTGTTAAAGGTGCAAAAGATTGCACCTTTTTCAGATTACCTCGGGCCTGGTTACGTCGCTTTCGGCTTACTGATTTTCCTCAATTAGCAACGCTTCAAGCAAATCGAGATCGTGCAGTAATTTTTGCAGCGTTTCGTTGCTGATCTCCCGCGTGGCGCGCAGGTGGTACAGTTCAGCACGTTCAGAACGCAATGCCGCCAGACGGAAGCGACGCTCAAGGTTCTCTTCCTGCACGGAACTTTCAACGTCGTTACGTCCATCGGCGCGACGACGCAGGTTACCAATGACGCGAGAACTGACCTCCGTAAGCAACTGGTTATCGATATTCTCTTCGGTATCCGCCGCCAGACGCTCCTCCATTTTCTGGATCGCCACAATCGCCACTTCTGCCGTTGCCGCTCGCGCAATACGTTCTTCTTTCAATTGTTGCGAATGGTCCGCGACTTCAATGTGTTGTAGCAGAATAGGCAACATCACCACGCCGACAAACAGCGAGAAGAGAATGACGCCAGCCGCCAGGAACACCAGCTCATAGCGCGCCGGGAAGACGTTACCATCCGGCAAGAGCAGCGGGATTGAGAGCACACCGGCCAGAGTGATCGCCCCACGCACCCCAGCGAAAGACGCGATCAGGATTTCTCGTGTGGTCCACGAACCAAACTCCATCGGCTTCTTCTTCAGGAAGCGGTTGCTGAACTTTTTCATCGTCCACAGCCAGCCGAAACGGACCAGCATCAGCGCCGCATATATCAGAATAATATCGGTAAACAGCATCCAGATTTCGACGTTAGGGTCGATTTCTGCCGCCATCAGCGACGTCTCCAGAATACCCGGCAGTTGCAGACCTAACAGCAGGAACACCATGCCGTTAAAGACAAATTCCAGCATCGCCCAGGTGCTGTTTGCGCGCAGGCGCATTGCCAGTGGCGCACGGCGCATCACACCGGAGCGGGTGATGGTCATCCCGGCGGCAACCGCAGCGAGGATGCCCGAAACGCCAATATGTTCGGCAATCAGATAAGAAGCGAATGGCAGCAAGAACAGCAGAACGATCTGCGTCGCGGGTTCATCACCGCCCCAGCGGCTGAGGAATCGCAGCGAGCGACCATACAGCCAGCTCACCACAAAACCGGCAAGAATACCGCCAATGGCTACTTTCATAAATTCGACCGTCGCACCGCCGACAGTGAAGATCATCGTCCCCATCGCCACTGCCACGGCAAACTTCAACGACACCAGGCCGGAAGCGTCATTCATCAACGCTTCGCCCTGCAAAATGCCCATGATTTTTTTCGGGATGCGCCCTTCGCCAACAATCCCGGAGAGCGCCACAGCATCGGTCGGAGAAAGTACCGCCGCCAGCGCAAAGGCGGGGATCAGCGGAATGCCCGGCACCACCCAGTAAATAAGGAAGCCAATGCCGACCACGGTGACCACCACCAGCGCCAGCGCGAGGCCGAAAATCTCTCGACCATGTTCGAGAAATTCACGGGTCGGCGTTTTCCAGCCATCAGCGAACAGCAACGGCGGGATAAACAAGACTAAAAAGAGTTCAGGATCAAACTCCACATGCAAACCAAACGTCGGCCACGCCAGTAGCGCACCGATGGCGATTTGCATAAGCGGAAGCGGGATCTGAAAGGGCATGACACGAGTGACCACCCCGGACAGCGAGACCACGAGGGTCATTATCAGTATGGTGAAGAAGATTTCCATGCGTTCCCTGTTTGCGATGTTTTTTATGATCTGAGAAAGACGTTATGCCTGAATTCTCATTTTTTCAGAATATCGCAAAAGCTCACACAATGTGCGGAGAAAATAAAAACGGGCAGCCATTGCCACCCGTTTTCAGAATCCGATGAAAGATTAGATAGCCCAGCCACCCGCATAGAAGGTCACCAGCGCCACGGCGATAACGACCGTACCGATGTTCAACTTGCGCCATTCACCGGAAACCAGACGACCAATCACCAGAGTCGCGAAGCCGATCATGATGCCTGTTACGATGTTACAGGTCAGCACGATGAATACCGCCGTAACCAGACCCGCCATCGCATCAACAAAATCAGCAAAGTCGATTTTCGCCACGTTGCTCAGCATCAGCAGGCCAACGTACATCAGCGCCGGAGCCGTTGCATACCCCGGAACGAGGTAAGAAAGCGGAGAGAGGAACAGAATCAGCAGGAACAGCACGCCAACGGTGATAGCCGTCAACCCGGTTTTACCGCCCGCCGCCGTACCCGCCGCAGACTCGATGTATACCGCTGCCGGAGCTGCACCCACCAGGCCAGAGAAAACGCTGCTCATGGAGTCAGTGGTCAGTGCTTTCCCGCCGTCGATGATCTGCCCATCTTTATCCAGCAGGTTCGCCTGGCCGGCGACAGCGCGGATAGTTCCGGTGGCATCAAATACTGCCGTCATCACCAGCGCCAGAACGCTTGGCAGGACTACAGGATTCAGCGCGCCCATAATGTCCAGGCTGCCAATCAGTGAATTGCCGTTTTCATCGCTCAATGAAGGCATGGCGAAAACGCCGGAGAAATGGACGTTAGGATCGAAGATCAAACCGACAATTGAGATACCGATAATGGTCAGCAGAATGCCACCAGGGACTTTCAGTTTTTCCAAGCCGATGATCACCGCCAGACCTGCCAGTGACATAATCACCGGGAAGGTCGCGAAATCACCCAGCGCAACGGGCAGACCATCAAGCGGGTTTTTAATCACCAGACCGACACCATTAGCGGCAATGAGCAGCAGGAACAGACCGATACCGATCCCCGTGCCGTGCGCCACACCGTGCGGCAAGTTGCGCAAAATCCAGCTACGGATACCCGTGGCAGAAATTACCGTAAACAGCACACCCATCAGGAACACGGCACCCAGCGCGACAGGTACGCTAATATGTTGCCCCAGCACCAGGCTGAATGCGGTAAACGCCGTCAGGGAGATGGCGCAACCAATCGCCAACGGCAGATTAGCCCACAGACCCATCACGATAGAACCGAGTCCGGCAACCAGACAGGTTGCAACGAAAACTGCCGCAGGCGGGAAGCCTGCTTTACCCAACATACCTGGAACGACGATGACCGAGTAGACCATCGCCAGAAACGTTGTTAACCCGGCAACCACTTCCTGACGGACAGTGCTTCCACGTTGTGAAATTTTAAACCAGGCGTCGAGTGAACCGCCGGTACGCGCTGATGGCGTAGACATAAGAAAACATCCCCTGAGAGTTTAATTTTCGTCAAGATGCGTGGCGGACAATCCCCTGCCAGCGAAACGTTATCTTCCTGCTCCAGGTTTGCGGCAATTTGGTGCGTCGCAAAAAAGCAAACGTTTAGCTCCGCGCATACAAAACGGGTGGTAAAAAAAAGCAAACGATTATCCGGCGATCATAGCGGCTTTTTCAACCGAAGTTTGCTGCTTTTTTCTCTTTTATTGTCTTGACGATGAAAAACCAGGCAATTGATGCGCAAACGTTATCGTCGATGTGCAAGATTGCAGCGTTATCGAGCCGTATACCGTTCTGGATTGCGATAAAAAATCGTCTGAGATGACAAAAATATTGCGGCTAAAAAGTATACTTTTACACTGGCGAAGAAACGTCGGTGACATACAATTAAAGCATCAACACCAACCGGAACCTCCACCACGTGCTCGAATGAGGTGTGTTGACGTCGGGGGAAACCCTCCTGTGTTCCAGCGGGATAGAGAGAAAGACAAAGACCGGAAAACAAACTAAAGCGCCCTTGTGGCGCTTTAGTTTTGTGTTTGCGGATAATTCCAAAAGAGCTCGATCAGTCCCCTCGCCCCTTCGGGGAGAGGGTTAGGGTGAGGGGAACAGGCAGCACCAGTGCAAATATTTACCCTCACCCCGGCCCCATAGTTAACGATGAGTCAGCTTGTCCTTGTGGCGCTTTAGTTTTGTTCATCTTCCAGCAAGCGTGCGCCGGTACCTTCTTCTCCTAAGCGGTCGCCCGGGTTACGCAACGGGCAATCACTGCGCGAAAGGCAGCCACAACCAATACATCCGTCCAGTTCGTCACGCAGCGCCACTAAGGTATGAATGCGCCGATCCAACTCTTCTCGCCATTGGGACGAAAGCTGTTTCCACTCTTTCGCACTTAACGTATGCCCTTCTGGCAACACGCCAAACGCTTCACCAATGGTCGCCAGCGGAATGCCAATACGCTGAGCGATTTTGATAATTGCGACATATCGCAACACATCACGTTTATATCGCCGCTGATTGCCGCTGTTACGGATACTAGTAATCAACCCTTTGCTTTCATAGAAATGCAGCGCCGATACCGCCACACCGCTGCGTTTCGCCACTTCGCCAGGGGTTAGCAGCGCTTTAATGCGGGGTAATTTCTTTTCCATAAATCGCTTTACCTCAAGTTAACTTGAGGAATTATACTCCCCAACAGATGAATTAACGAACTGAACACTGAAAAGAGGCAGATTTATGTCCCATCAGAAAATTATTCAGGATCTTATCGCATGGATTGACGTGCATATTGACCAGCCGCTTAACATTGATGTCGTCGCAAAAAAATCAGGCTATTCAAAGTGGTACTTGCAACGGATGTTCCGCACGGTGACGCATCAGACGCTTGGCGATTACATTCGCCAACGCCGCCTGTTACTGGCCGCCGTTGAGTTGCGCACCACCGAGCGTCCGATTTTTGATATCGCAATGGACCTGGGTTATGTCTCGCAGCAGACCTTCTCCCGCGTTTTCCGTCGGCAGTTTGATCGCACTCCCAGCGATTATCGCCACCGCCTGTAGTTTTATTGCCCGCGCGTTAACTCCCGCGCGGGTAATTGCTCCATCCATTGCATAAACACCTGCGGCGGCATCGCCTTCGCAAAAAACCATCCCTGGCAATAGCGCACGCCGCGTTTGCGCAGCCAGTTAACCTGCTCCTCAGTTTCGACGCCTTCAGCGATCGTTTTTAACCCCAGGCTGTGCGCCAGCTCGATGATGTGTTCCGCAATCAAATGACTGGTTTTGTGGGTGGTCAGCGTTTCAACAAACGATTTATCGATTTTCAAAATATCGACATTCAATGATTTAAGGTTATGCAAGTTAGAGTAGCCAATACCAAAATCATCAATTGCCACTTCGTAACCAGCCTGGCGGAAAGCCAGAATTAATCGGCGTCATTTTTTCGACATCAAGAAATGCATGCTCAGTCACTTCAAATTTAATTTGCTGCGGACGCACCGCGTATTGCTCTGTTTTCTGATTGATTCGCGCTATCAACCGTGACGTATGAAAATCGGAGGCCGACAGGTTAATAGAAACATAGCGATCGGCATGTGTTGCCAGGTACGCGCCCAGATCGCGGAAGACATTATCAATAACATAATCAGTTATCTGTTCTATCATCCCCTCCTTTTCTGCCAGCGGAATAAACTCTGCCGGATTCATTATTTGCCCCTGCTCACCAGGCCAACGTAACAACGCTTCAGCGCCGATACATTTTTCTGTTTTGATATCGATTATTGGCTGGTAATAAAGACAAAGTTGATGTTTTTCGAGGGCGCGTTGCAATTTACGTTTGGGAGATAAATAGTTTTGTCGAATACGTAGCCAGAGTAATAGCAGAACAAGACTCCCCAAAATACCGGCGGGCAACGCAAAAATAAGATGATTATAAAAATGGGTTATAAGACGTTGATATGAAGTCGCAACAATGGCTGCAATTGGGCGTTTTGTCGAATAAATTGTCGCATATAAATAGCCATTTCTTTGTACGGTTAAATCCTTCAAATGAATCAGCGGAGAAAACGTTGCTGCCGAGGCCTCTTTGCTTAACGAGAAAAAGGTTTTCATCACCGTATCATACACACCCCATTGCAATGTCGGGTCATCAGACATCACTTCACTCCAGAAGAGAGGGTTGATAACCGCCACATAATTTCCCCGCTGCATATAGGTCATTTTATAGCCAGAGAAAAAAGGCGTATCGCGGTAATAATAGATAGAAACGTTAGGTTCACGCTTATAATCGGCCGGTGCAATCGTATAGCCGTTTACAGGCGCTATCAGCGATGAGCATAAAAAATGGTTATCACGAATTCATTAATATAAAGATAGCCACGAATAATATTCAACATTCGCTTTTGATGGGCTGGAGTGCAAACTTGCCCCTGATAGCGTTCAGCTGCATCGCTCACTAAATCTGCCTGGCGAATGACCAGCTCGGATTTATCCAGTGCCAGTTGAGCAAAGGTTCGGAGCTGATTATTCACTTCTGATTTTGCCCAAAGGAAGGCAATCCATAGCGAAAGAATGATGGGAAAGAGAACTAAAAAGATAATGCCCGGCAACGCCAGTAATTGGTGTCGTGCACGATGACTCATTGCTATCAATTTCCTGCCTGTTTATACCCGGCCATTGCAAGGTGAAACCCTGGCTACCGACGTCTTTAGATAAATCTTACGGTATAAATAGCACTTTTGCCTGATTTGAAATTGATACCTTTTTAATCGTCACCTGGATGAAAATAATTCATTGATATTCAAAATTAATTTTCTACAGGAATACAGAGGCGGCGGGAAGATATGCCCTTAATGCCACTGAAAAACCACATAATTTGTACAGCAATAAAAGTCACGGCCTAATATGGCTAACAAACAATCAATTGTGATATAGTTCACAAAATTAATGAAACAAACAGAGTGTTTCATTTTTGTGTTCTGCAAGCCCCGCGATAGCCAGAGTGTACCACGCCTCCCGTGAACAACGCCGCGCTGTCCAGGGCATCGGCTCTTTTCAGAGGAATTGTTTGATGGCTACCCTCACCACTGGCGTGGTTCTTCTTCGCTGGCAACTTCTTAGTGCCGTAATGATGTTTCTGGCCAGCACACTCAACATCCGTTTTCGTCGGTCTGATTATGTCGGGCTTGCGGTGATCAGCAGCGGTCTGGGCGTTGTTTCCGCCTGTTGGTTCGCAATGGGGTTGCTTGGCATCACAATGGCGGACATCACCGCTATCTGGCACAACATCGAGTCGGTGATGATAGAAGAGATGAATCAGACACCGCCACAATGGCCAATGATTTTGACCTGATACGTAGAAGCCTCGGTAATGCTGCCAACTTACTGATTTAGTGTATGATGGTGATTTTAAGGTGCTTGCGTGGCTTCCATTTCCATCAG
>NZ_JBDYCV010000050.1:0-29071 GCF_040495915.1 Shigella sp. FJ200513
TCTGATGGAAATGGAAGCCACGCAAGCACCTTAAAATCACCATCATACACTAAATCAGTAAGTTGGCAGCATTACCATTTTATTAGACATATTTTACTTCCTTCATTTTGGGCCTTTCGGCAAACAGGGCTTTAATACAGAAACCACTTAGTGTTCAGGAGAGAGACTCAAAAGAAGGGGATAATGCCTGATAATGAGAACTGCTTTAGTAAACTACTTTGTATGCTGTCTGTCTTTCAAACCGACGCAGCTATTAAGGCATGATAATTGAGATTAAGCAAATTTTATTTTAGCCGTCCGGCGGTCTTAAATATCGCTGGCTTTATTTTATTAACCCCGTATAGTGCAGCGCAGTATTTTCAGTAAGGAATTTGTTTGTCCCGTAAAATGACAGGAATTGTCAAAACCTTTGATCGCAAAAGCGGCAAAGGATTCATTATCCCCTCCGACGGTCGTAAAGAAGTCCAGGTCCATATTTCCGCATTCACTCCCCGCGACGCAGAAGTGCTTATACCAGGATTACGCGTGGAATTTTGCCGCGTAAATGGCCTGCGAGGACCAACAGCGGCAAATGTTTATCTCTCTTAATATGACGCTGCTTGTTTAAAGCTGACTGGTTTTATTGGAATAGTTCAATAGTCAACACCATACATTATAACATCAGTTACTTTTCCACTAAGAAACTAATCCATTTAAGCGAATATCTCTGCACCTAATAGTTATAAATGCCATTTAACAGCCAGTTATAGTACCACTTGAAACTATATTACCAACAATAATTAATAGCTTTCGTAACAATTTTCTTATCTTTAATTCGTATTTTTCTAAGATTTATCTTATGCTCACAAGTCGTATTTCCAGAGGGAAATCGTTAACAATCTTATATTTCCCTCTGCGCGCCTTTCCCACCCGCAGTATATAGTGCTAGCGGTATGAGGAAAGGGAGATTTCACAAGGATGTTATACTCAAAGTAGACAATCCTGATCTCAAGCGTACGTATTGTCCATGCGATGAATAAAGGAAAAGTTATGAAACACAAGCTTTCTGCAATCCTTATGGCCTTCATGTTGACGACGCCAGCTGCGTTTGCTGCCCCTGAAGCAGCAAACGGGACCGAGGCAACGACGGGTACTACTGGCACCACAACGACCACTACAGGTGCAACCACGACTGCGGCTACCACTAGTGGCGTGGCTGCTGGCGCTGTCGGCACGGCGACAGTTGTCGGTGTGGCAACGGCTGTTGGTGTGGCGACGTTGGCAGTAGTTGCAGCAAATGACAGTGGCGATGGCGGTTCTCATAACACCTCAACCACCACGTCCACTACGCGCTAATTCTGCTTAAACGCGTCGAAATTCAAGTTAAATAATACCCGGTTGCGATATTCGTACCGGGCTTTAGAGATTTGCATTTTTTTAATTAACCTTTCAAGGATTAAAGGTGCGCCCTCTTATTTTATCGATTTTCGCACTATTTCTTGCGGGATGTACGCACAGCCAGCAAAGTATGGTCGATACATTTCGCGCCAGCCTTTTCGATAATCAGGATATCACTGTAGCGGCTCAGCAGATCCAGGCGTTGCCTTATTCCACGATGTATTTACGCCTTAATGAAGGGCAACGAATCTTTGTGGTACTGGGATATATAGAACAAGAACAAAGCAAATGGTTATCCCAGGATAACGCCATGCTGGTTACCCACAATGGACGTCTTTTAAAGACCGTCAAACTTAATAATAATCTGCTGGAAGTGACAAATCCCGGGCGGGCCCCT
The DNA here is from genome assembly GCF_040495915.1 of Shigella sp. FJ200513. NCBI lineage: Bacteria > Pseudomonadati > Pseudomonadota > Gammaproteobacteria > Enterobacterales > Enterobacteriaceae > Shigella > Shigella sp. FJ200513. The sequence goes on from NZ_JBDYCV010000050.1 coordinate 1,775, forward strand.
CTGCGTAACGCGCTGGCAATAAAAGATGGCAGCCGCTGGACGCGCGATATTCTCTGGAGTGAAGACAACCATTTTCGCTCTGCGACCCTAAGTTCTACTTTTTCCTTTGCTGGATTAGAGACGCTGAATATTGCGGGTCACAATGTGCTGTGTAATGTCTGGCAGGAAGAGGTGACTTCCACGCTGCCAGAAAAACAGTGGCAAAACACATTCTGGGTCGATTCGGCTACTGGCCAGGTTCGTCAAAGTCGGCAAATGTTAGGCGCAGGGGTTATTCCCGTAGAAATGACGTTTCTTAAACCCGCACCATGAATAAATTACAGTCGTATTTCATTGCCAGCGTACTTTACGTAATGACACCCCATGCCTTTGCGCAAGGAACGGTGACTATTTATCTGCCTAGCGAACAACAGACACTTTCCGTTGGCCCCGTGGAAAATGTTGTCCAGTTGGTGACACAACCGCAACTGCGCGATCGCCTCTGGTGGCCTGGTGCCTTGCTGACCGACTCTGCGGCGAAAGCTAAAGCGCTTAAAGACTACCAACATGTCATGGCACAGCTTGCTTCCTGGGAAGCAGAAGCTGACGACGATGTGGCGGCAACGATTAAATCCGTGCGCCAGCAGTTACTCAATCTCAATATCACTGGTCGCTTACCGGTCAAACTGGACCCTGATTTTGTACGAGTGGATGAGAACAGCAATCCCCCGTTGGTCGGGGACTATACGCTCTATACCGTACAGCGTCCGGTGACTATTACTCTGCTGGGTGCGGTTTCTGGGGCTGGGCAATTGCCCTGGCAGGCAGGCCGTAGCGTTACCGATTATCTGCAAGATCACCCCCGCCTTGCAGGCGCAGACAAGAATAACGTTATGGTGATTACGCCTGAGGGTGAGACTGTCGTCGCCCCTGTTGCCCTGTGGAATAAAAGACATGTGGAACCACCGCCTGGCAGCCAGCTTTGGTTGGGCTTTTCTGCGCATGTACTGCCCGAAAAATATGCTGATTTAAATGACCAGATTGTGTCTGTTTTAACGCAACGTGTTCCTGACTGATGAAGAAGAATTCTTATCTTTTAAGCTGCCTGGCCATTGCCGTCTCCAGTGCCTGTCATGCTGAAGTATTAACCTACCCGGATCCGCTGGGTTCGTCGCAATCAGACTTTGGCGGCACAGGATTGTTGCAGATGCCAAATGCGCGCATCGCACCGGAAGGTGAATTCAGCGTCAACTACCGGGATAACGATCAATACCGGTTCTACTCCACCTCCGTGGCGCTGTTCCCATGGCTGGAAGGCACCATTCGTTATACGGATGTGCGCACACGCAAATATAGCCAGTGGGAAGATTTCAGCGGCGATCAGTCATACAAAGACAAATCATTCGATTTTAAACTTCGCCTGTGGGAAGAAGGTTACTGGCTACCGCAAGTGGCGTTTGGTAAACGTGATATTGCTGGTACGGGTTTGTTTGACGGTGAATATCTGGTGGCCAGCAAGCAAGCGGGGCCATTTGATTTCACCCTCGGGATGGCATGGGGCTACGCCGGTAATGCGGGCAATATTACCAACCCGTTTTGCCGGGTGAGCGATAAATATTGTCATCGCGCAGAGTCTCACGATGCGGGCGATATCAGCTTTAGCGATATCTTTCGTGGCCCGGCTTCCATCTTTGGCGGCATTGAGTATCAAACGCCGTGGAATCCCCTGCGTCTGAAACTCGAATACGACGGCAACAATTACCAGAATGATTTCGCTGGCAAACTGCCTCAGGCAAGCCATTTCAACGTCGGTGCAGTTTATCGCGCTGCCAGCTGGGCAGACCTCAACCTCAGTTATGAACGCGGAAACACGTTGATGTTTGGTTTCACTTTACGGACCAATTTCAACGATCTGCGCCCTGCCCTACGCGATACGCCAAAACCGGCCTGGCAGCCTGCGCCAGAGTCTGAAGGTTTGCAGTACACCACGGTAGCAAACCAACTTACCGCCCTGAAGTATAACGCGGGCTTTGACGCGCCAGAAATTCAGCTACGCGATAAGACGCTGTATATGTCTGGTCAGCAATACAAATACCGTGACTCTCGCGAAGCGGTCGATCGTGCCAACCGGATTCTGGTGAATAACCTGCCGCAAGGCGTTGAGAAGATTAGCGTGACGCAAAAGCGCGAGCATATGGCGATGGTGACTACCGAAACCGACGTAGCCAGCCTGCGCAAACAGCTGGCCGGCACAGCGCCTGGTAAATCAGAGCAACTGCAACAACAACGTGTTGAAGCAGAAGATCTTTCTGCCTTTGGTCGGTGCTACCGTATTCGTGAAGATCGCTTTAGCTACTCTTTCAACCCAACACTTTCACAGTCGCTGGGCGGCCCGGAAGATTTCTATATGTTCCAGCTGGGGCTGATGTCCAGCGCCCGCTACTGGTTTACCGACCACCTGCTGCTTGATGACGGTATTTTCACCAATATTTACAACAACTACGACAAGTTTAAGTCTTCACTGTTACCCGCGGACTCTACCCTGCCCCGCGTGCGCACGCATATCCGTGATTACGTTCGCAATGACGTTTATCTCAACAACTTGCAAGCGAATTACTTTGCCGACTTAGGCAATGGTTTCTATGGCCAGGTGTATGGCGGTTATCTGGAAACGATGTATGCCGGTGTCGGTTCCGAGCTTCTTTATCGCCCGCTAGATGCCAGCTGGGCGCTGGGTGTGGACGTTAACTACGTGAAGCAGCGTGACTGGGACAACATGATGCGCTTCACCGATTATTCCACGCCCACAGGTTTCGTGACGGCTTACTGGAACCCGCCGACGCTCAATGGCGTACTGATGAAACTTAGCGTTGGGCAATATCTGGCAAAAGATAAAGGCGCAACGATCGACGTCGCCAAACTCTTTGACAGCGGCGTGGCGGTAGGGGTATGGGCGGCAATCAGTAACGTATCTAAAGATGACTACGGCGAAGGCGGCTTTAGTAAAGGTTTTTATATCTCGATTCCGTTCGACTTGATGACCATTGGACCTAACCGCAACCGCGCGGTGGTTTCGTGGACACCATTGACGCGTGATGGTGGACAAATGCTGTCACGCAAATACCAGCTCGATCCAATGACGGCAGAGCGAGAAGTACCGGTTGGACAATAACCTGACGTAATTCATAACATTACATTGACTGATAAATATAAACCAATGAAAAAGAACATTTTTAAGTTTTCGGTACTGACATTGGCTGTTCTGTCTTTGACAGCATGTACCCTTGTTCCTGGTCAGAATTTATCGACCAGTAACAAGGATGTCATTGAACTACCTGACAATCAGTATGACCTGGACAAAATGGTCAATATCTATCCCGTCACGCCAGGATTGATTGATCAGCTGCGCGCCAAACCGATTATGTCGCAGGCTAACCCGGAGCTGGAGCAGCAAATCGCAAACTATGAATATCGTATCGGGATTGGTGATGTGTTGATGGTTACGGTCTGGGATCACCCGGAACTAACCACCCCCGCAGGGCAATACCGTAGCGCCAGTGATACCGGCAACTGGGTTAACGCCGATGGTGCGATTTTCTACCCCTATATTGGTCGCCTGAAAGTGGCCGGGAAAACACTTACCCAGGTACGCAACGAGATTACAGCGCGTCTCGATTCAGTCATTGAAAGCCCGCAAGTCGATGTCAGCGTCGCGGCGTTCCGATCGCAAAAAGCGTACGTCACCGGCGAAGTCAGCAAATCGGGTCAGCAGCCGATTACCAATATTCCTCTGACCATCATGGATGCGATTAACGCCGCGGGCGGTCTGACCGCAGATGCAGACTGGCGCAACGTGGTGCTCACCCAGAATGGCGTAAAGACCAAAGTGAACCTCTATGCGCTGATGCAGCGTGGCGACTTGCGCCAGAACAAACTGCTGCACCCGGGCGATATTTTATTTATTCCGCGCAACGATGATCTGAAAGTCTTCGTGATGGGTGAAGTGGGTAAACAGAGCACGCTGAAAATGGACCGCAGCGGTATGACCCTGGCAGAAGCGCTGGGTAACGCTGAGGGTATGAATCAGGATGTCGCTGATGCGACGGGGATTTTTGTTATTCGTGCAACGCAAAACAAGCAGAATGGCAAAATCGCCAATATTTATCAGCTGAATGCGAAGGACGCATCGGCAATGATACTCGGAACGGAATTCCAGCTTGAACCTTACGACATTGTTTATGTCACTACCGCGCCGCTGGCTCGTTGGAACCGTGTGATTTCTCTGCTGGTACCGACGATTTCCGGGGTGCATGACCTGACAGAGACTTCACGGTGGATTCAAACATGGCCCAACTAAAATTTAACTCAATCCTAGTGGTTTGTACCGGCAACATTTGCCGTTCGCCCATTGGCGAGCGCTTGCTGCGTAAACGTCTGCCGGGCGTAAAAGTCAAATCGGCAGGTGTTCATGGTCTGGTAAAACACCCTGCAGATGCGACAGCGGCAGATGTTGCCGCTAATCATGGCGTATCTCTTGAAGGACATGCCGGACGTAAGCTCACTGCTGAGATGGCACGAAATTACGATCTGATTCTGGCAATGGAGTCGGAACATATTGCTCAGGTTACCGCAATTGCTCCCGAGGTCCGCGGGAAGACAATGCTGTTTGGGCAATGGCTGGAACAGAAAGAGATCCCGGATCCCTATCGTAAAAGTCAGGACGCATTTGAACATGTCTACAGTATGTTGGAGCGCGCCAGTCAGGAATGGGCGAAGCGCCTCAGCCGGTAATTTGAGTTTATAAAATACGATGACAACTAAAAATATGAATACGCCACCAGGCAGCACTCAGGAAAATGAGATCGATCTGCTTCGTCTGGTCGGCGAGTTATGGGATCACCGTAAGTTTATTATCAGCGTGACCGCGTTATTCACGCTGATCGCTGTTAAGCACACCAATTTATCAGGCAGATACTCTGGTCCAGGTTGAGCAAAAACAGGGCAACGCCATTCTCAGCGGCCTGAGCGATATGATCCCTAACTCATCGCCCGAGTCTGCACCGGAGATCCAACTGCTGCAATCGCGCATGATTCTCGGTAAAACCATTGCTGAACTGAATCTGCGCGACATAGTTGAGCAGAAGTATTTTCCGATTGTGGGTCGCGGCTGGGCGAGATTAACCAAAGAAAAACTAGGTGAGCTGGCGATCAGCTGGATGCATATTCCACAACTGAATGGTCAGGATCAGCAACTGACACTCACGGTTGGGGAAAACGGCCACTATACACTGGAAGGTGAAGAGTTCACCGTCAATGGTATGGTCGGCCAGCGTCTGGAAAAAGATGGCGTTGCGCTGACTATCGCGGACATTAAGGCCAAACCAGGAACACAGTTTGTCCTGAGCCAGCGTACCGAACTGGAAGCGATTAACGCATTGCAGGAAACCTTTACCGTTAGCGAACGCAGTAAAGAAAGCGGGATGCTGGAACTTACCATGACTGGTGATGATCCCCAGTTGATTACTCGTATTCTGAACAGCATCGCTAACAACTATTTGCAACAGAATATCGCTCGCCAGGCGGCGCAGGATTCACAAAGCCTTGAATTCTTACAGCGCCAGTTACCTGAAGTGCGCAGCGAGCTGGACCAGGCGGAAGAAAAACTCAACGTTTATCGCCAGCAGCGCGATTCGGTTGACCTTAACCTGGAAGCCAAAGCCGTTCTTGAGCAGATTGTGAACGTTGATAATCAACTCAATGAGCTGACCTTCCGCGAGGCAGAGATCTCCCAGCTGTATAAGAAAGATCACCCAACTTATCGTGCGCTGCTGGAAAAACGCCAGACGCTGGAGCAAGAACGCAAACGCCTGAATAAGCGGGTATCGGCAATGCCTTCCACCCAACAGGAAGTGTTGCGTTTAAGTCGTGACGTAGAAGCGGGCCGTGCGGTATATCTGCAATTACTTAACCGCCAGCAGGAGTTGAGTATTTCGAAATCCAGTGCCATTGGTAACGTGCGGATTATCGACCCGGCAGTCACTCAGCCGCAGCCAGTGAAACCGAAAAAAGCGTTGAATGTGGTGCTTGGTTTTATTCTTGGCCTGTTTATTTCGGTGAGTGCCGTGCTGGCGCGTGCGATGTTGCGTCGTGGTGTAGAAGCCCCGGAACAACTGGAAGAGCACGGCATCAGCGTTTATTCCACTATCCCAATGTCCGAGTGGCTGGATAAACGCACCCGTCTGCGTAAGAAAAATTTATTTTCTAATCAGCAGCGCCATCGTACTAAAAATATCCCCTTCCTGGCGGTGGATAACCCGGCGGATTCTGCTGTGGAAGCCGTACGTGCGCTACGAACCAGTCTGCATTTCGCTATGATGGAGACTGAGAATAACATTCTGATGATCACCGGTGCGACGCCAGACAGTGGTAAAACGTTTGTCAGTTCAACTCTGGCAGCGGTGATCGCCCAGTCCGATCAAAAAGTGTTATTTATTGATGCCGACTTACGCCGTGGTTATTCGCATAACCTGTTTACCGTGAGTAATGAACATGGCTTGTCGGAATATCTGGCAGGTAAAGATGAGCTCAACAAAGTGATCCAGCATTTTGGCAAAGGAGACTTTGATGTGATTACTCGCGGTCAGGTGCCACCTAACCCGTCTGAACTGCTGATGCGCGATCGGATGCGTCAATTACTGGAATGGGCGAACGACCATTACGATCTGGTGATTGTCGATACGCCGCCGATGCTGGCGGTGAGCAATGCTGCGGTCGTGGGACGCTCTGTCGGCACCAGCCTGCTGGTTGCGCGTTTTGGCTTGAACACCGCCAAAGAGGTGAGCTTGTCAATGCAGCGTCTGGAACAGGCTGGCGTTAATATTAAAGGCGCAATCCTCAATGGTGTGATTAAACGCGCCAGCACCGCTTACAGTTACGGCTATAACTATTACGGTTATAGTTACTCCGAGAAAGAGTAAAACTGAAAGTGACCGGATGCGGCGTGAACGCCTTTTCCGGTCTACGCATTAGACAGTTCTTCGTTTGTCATCAGCCTCAGAGCATTCAGGTAACTGAATGCTCTTTTTTATGCATTACAAACTGCACGCCGGTATGCGTGCTTCATTCACGATTTGCGTAAAACCTGCCAACGAACACATGCCCTGCGCATTTCGCTCTTCACATCCTGCCAGGGTCAGTTTCACCTCTCCGGGCGGCGTATTTAATGACAGCGGCGTTTTATCACGCATCTGCTGTAAAGTCTGGAAGACCAGCGAAACCTGAATCCACTGGCTGTTATCGCTTAGCCGACGCCAGCGTTCAAACACCAGTTCACCACCTGGCGGCGTGTTATCCGGCTGACCTGGAAGCGTCCAGTTGAGCTCCAGTGCGCCGCCGAGATTTGCCAGATTAGTATCGTGTCCGGCAATAAACAGCACTGAAGTGGGTAATGTCACACCATACGCCTGTTTTTGCGGTGGATGGGGCGTCAACGCTGCCATGATCAAATCCAATAACGGGGTGGCGCGACTGCGGGCAACCTCCGGCGTGCGTTGTAGTAAATAAAATTGCGCGTTATGCAAACTTAGCAAGGTGTTCCACTGGTGTGAATCGGTGATCCTTCCCCACCCCGGCTCCGGCATTCCTTGTGCCTGTTGCAGGAGAAATATCTCCGTCAGCATTGATGCGAGGCTTACCGCACCGGTTAATGAGACATTGTCGGCGCTCACCTTGAGTTCCGATGGTAATGCCTGCGTTAATGAACAGCTTTCGTCCTGTTTCTCACGGTTAAGGCACAAGTTTGATTGCGGGAAATTAAGCACCCGTTCCAGTTCGCGAAACACCGTTTGCCGATGCCCGGTAAAGTCAGCAATTGACCCTCCTGCCCTGCAGAGGATCGCGTCAGTCACGTTCGCGTTATCCAGTTGGCAAACACCAGTTTTTAGAGGATTAAATAACGGATCGGGACTGGACGTATCTGCCTGGGTATGTACGGTTATTGCACAGTCAGGTGCCAGCCCGGCGGCGAAGGCTTCGCCTGTTTTACGGGTACGCTCGTCGACATCAGCAATAATCGCGACCTGAGCAGACTGCGGGCAGCCCTTTTTCGCCAGCAATCCGTCGGCTACCAGACGCTGGCGTTGGTAATGTCCGAGATAGGCGATTAGCTCACCACCGCGCGGTGTCAGCCAACCCAGTTTTACCGGCCAGGTTGGCCATGCGTCTGGGGTGACATCCTGCATCAGTTGCGTGGCCTTGGTTGGAGCACGCACACCATGACGACTGACAATCACCATACTTTCCAGCTTCAGCTCCGGCTCACTCTGAGCGAATGCAGATTGCGGGGTTAACGGAATCAGAAGAGATAAAAATGGGATTAAGATCGCTTTCATCGATATGTTTCCGCTTTTCATATCTAACATTATTGATTGCCTGATGCGATGCTAATGCGCCGCATCAGGCCTACGTTCGTTAACTTTTCAGACGCGGGTCCAGCCATACCAACACAAGGGTGGAGAGCGAACACATCAACAAAATGCCGACGAACCAAAGTAAATACCACATGTTCCTGCTCCTTAGTACAACTCGTTTTTGTTACGGCGGAGAGTTTCTGTTGTCATGCGTCCCCACATTTTGTAGTAGCTCCAGAGAGTGTAGAGCAACACAATGGGCAAAAATATCAGCACGATTACCAACATAATGCTCAGCGTCAGCTGACTGGAAGTGCTGTCCCACAACGTCAGGCTGGAGATTGGACTCACACTTGACGGCATGACAAAGGGGAACAGCGTGATGCCTGCCGTGAAAATCACGCCAAATTGCATCAATGATGCCATCAAAAATCCCCAACCCGGGCGACCACGATAAATCGCCATCACCGTCAGCAATGGGCAGAAGAACCCCAGCAGCGGGAAGATCCACAAAACGGGCGATTCGACGAAATTATTCATCCAGGCACCAGGTAGCACTGCCACCAGTTTCATTAACGGATGGGAAGGACCGTTAGCATCCTGGGCGAGCAGTACAAAGCCATCAATACCGACCCACAGCCAGTAACCTGCCAGCAAAAAGCACAGCATCACCAACAGTGCAGCGCGTTTAGTCGCCAGCTGTGAACGCAGATGAATCACACCAACAGTTTTCAGTTGTAACCAGACGCCACCTTGCAAAATCACCATCCCAAGGCTGAGCAAACCACACAATAAAGGGAATGGCGTCAGCAGTTGCCAGAAGCTGCCGAGATACTCCACGCGTAATTGCGGTGTGAAGGCAAACGGCACGCCGAGCAACAAGTTGCCGAAGGCGATACCGAAGACTACCGGCGGCACCAGACTGCCGATGACCAGACCGGCATCCCACATTTTACGCCAGCGTGCATCGGCAATTTTTCCGCGATAATCAAAGGCCAGCGGACGGAAGAACAGCGAGCACAGCACCAGGATCATCGCCACATAAAAGCCGGAAAACGCCGCTGCATACACTCTGGGCCAGGCTGCAAATAATGCCCCACCTGCGAGGATCAACCAGACCTGATTGCCTTCCCAGTGCGCACCAACGCTATTAATCACTATCCGGCGTTCATCATCATTACGCGCCACCAGCGGCAGCAAACAGCCGATCCCCATGTCAAATCCGTCGGAGATCATAAAGACCACCAGGATCACGCCAATCAGCAGCCACCAGATGAAGCGCAATGTTTCATAATCAAACATGATTTTCTCCTTTACCCCTGTTGCTGCGTCGGTTGTTCACTCTGCATCGCGCTCGGCCCCAGACGGGCATATTTCTGCATCAGGTAGACTTCGGCGATTAAGAACAGGGTGTAAAGCCCTACGATCATGATCAGTGAGAAAGCCAGTTGTCCTGTGGTTAAAGCGGAGTGCGCGGAGTATGTCGGTAAGATGTCCTGTATCGCCCACGGCTGACGACCAAACTCGGTCATAAACCACCCGGCTTCAATCGCAATCCACGGCAACGGCAAACTCCAGAGCGCCATTTTCAGCACCCAGCGATGCTGGTCGATTTTGCCACGCAGCGTCTGGACAAGCGCAATCAGCATCACCAGTAGCAGCAGGGAACCACAGCCCACCATGATGCGGAAACTCCAGAATACCGGCGCAACCTGAGGTATCGCGCCACGCATCGCCGCCTGGTACTGTGCGGCTGTGACATGATTCATATCCGGCGCATAGCGGGAGAGCAACATGCCGTAACCAAGGTCGCCTTCCAGCTCCCGGAATGCCTGCAACACATGCGGCTCACGATTGCCTTGAGATATTTCCTGCATTAACAGCCAGGCCATACGTCCGCGTTGCAAGCGTGGGTAGGTTTCAGCCATCAAATTCTTCAGACCCGGCACGGGTTTATCTAATGAGTGAGTGGCGAGGATCCCTAGCAGCGCGGGAATTTTGATGGCAAAGGCGTTACGCTCTTGATCCTGTTCCGGCCAGGCAACCACATGGAACGGTGCAGGAGCAGGTTCCGTTTGCCACTCCCCTTCCATCGCCGCCAGTTTTACCGGTTGTACTTGCGCGACTTCATACGCAGAACTGTCTCCGAGTTGCAGGGTACCGATAATCGCCAGAGTACCGAAGACGGAACCGATGGCAAACGAGCGTAATGCGACATCGCGCTCCCGTCCGCGCAGTAAATACCAGGCGCTGATCGCCATAATAAACATGGCCCCGGTCACGTAGCCCGCCATGACGGTGTGCACAAATTTCACCTGGCTGACCGGGTTAAAGACCAGCTCGCTGAAGCTGGTCATCTCCATACGCAGGGTGTCGATATCAAAATGCGCACCGGTCGGGTATTGCATCCAACCGTTGGCATTCAATATCCACAATGCAGAGAGATTTGAACCGAACGCCACCAGCCACGTCACCAGCAGGTGCTGGTATTTATTCAGCCGTTGCCAGCCGAAGAAGAACAGCCCGACAAAGGTGGATTCGAGGAAGAAGGCCATTAATGCTTCCATCGCCAGTGGTGCGCCAAAAATATCGCCCACATAGTTGGAATAGAATGACCAGTTAGTACCAAACTGAAACTCCATGGTCAGGCCGGTAGCCACGCCAAGAGCAAAATTGATACCGAAGAGCTTACCCCAGAAGCGCGTCATATCGCGGTAGATTGTTTTGCCGGTAACCACGTAAATGGTTTCCATGATAGCCAGCAAAAAAATCAGCCCCAGGGTAAGGGGTACAAATAAAAAGTGATACAGCGCGGTCAGAGCAAACTGCCAGCGCGATAAATCAATGACATCCCACATGCGCACTCCTGTAGGCGAAGAGAGAAAAATAACCCGATAATGTTAGATCTCCCTCTTTATCCTGAAACTCTACGACCAGAGGTATTCGCCGATTGCGATATTCATAAGACTGAAAGCGATACTTACCGTCTTTTTACGTCGGTGCAGCTTCCGCCAGCCACTGACATACCTCGCTAAGCCGCTGCGCAGAGTCGACCAAATCTTCTGGCGCTGCCAGCACCACTTCCGGTATTGGGCAGATTTCATAACTTTCCAGTAACGGGCCTTTTAAGGTGTCCGTACAGCGTAAATGCCAGACATGGCGTAACCCCGTGGCGTTGATATAGCTCTCGCCATAGCCAATGGTACGAATCTGAATATTTCCCGGCCCACAGAGACGCGAGAGAAAAAGCCGATCAGCCTCGCTGATGGGTAATTGCGTCAGATTAATGCTGTGCGGCTGCGCGTCGGGGTTACGTACATGTGCCAGTAACTCATGCGCCAACGGTAGGCCATTCATCAGGCCATCAATGGGCGGCGGTAACAGCGAATCTGTCGGCAAGAGATTTTGCGTTGCCGCCTGCCACAACGCCAGCGGCGCGCAGCCAGCCTCCAGTTTGTCCTCCAGCAACTTTTCGCCGCGACGTCTGCGCACCCGCCATAATCCGCAGAAGATCGCCTCCTGTATTTCACTTTTACTGTCGTCAGCCTGCTGAATGCGCACTGACACTTCCCCTTCCCCGAGAAGCGTATTGATAAAGTGACGATCGTCGGCGTTGAGATTTAACAGATCGACTGCCAGCACCTCGCCCAACGGCGGCTGGCGTTCGCTTAGTTGATGTTGTAACTCGTTTAACAGCGCAATCACCTGCGGGCTGTGAGCACATTGCTCCAAGGCCGCCATACTCGGTTCATCATTCACCTGACAGGTGATCGGCAGTGGATTCATGCTGAAACTGTCATCGTTCGGTTGCGTTCCTGGCCCCAGCAGATGGAAAAAAGTTTCGCTCATGAGGCACGCTCCTGCTGCGGTTCGACAAGCCCGCGCATCAGGTTTATCAGTTCCGCCCACGGGTGAATACCATTCAGCACGCCGCGATAGTTTCCGCCGGTAAACACTAAAGTGGCAGGAAAGCGAAAGGCGCCAAAGCGATCGCCGATGGCTTCGCTCTGCTCAAGGTCAGCAATCGCCACCTGCCATGTATAGTCGGGAAACTCGTGCAGTAATTCGCCAATCATTACCGGATTATCGCTGACCTCTGGCGTGCGTTTCGGGTCACTGCTTAATAACACCACGCCGTCTGGCGCTTGCGTAAGCCAGTCGTCAAGACGGGATTCACTGACCGGCGTCCAGCCGCGCGCCAGCATTCGTTGCCACAACGCATCAAATGGCGTGTCGTTGCTCATCCCTGCTCCTCCTGTGTCATCCGGTACTGGCGCAAGCGAACGCCTTCGTAATTTTCCATCGACAGACAGTCATAATTGAGACAACGCGATTCATTAGCCGGTTGCGGCACACTTCCCCACGCAGCCAACTGCGCCAGCGCCGATTGTTCCGCAGCGGGCAGTTGCTCCCGTGCCAGTTCGCTCAGGCTGCCGCCGTAGTCGTCGAGCATCGCGGGTTGCAGCCCGACGAGGGCAATATGTGCTGGCAGATGTCCGCGGATATCTGCCAGCGCCAGCACTTCGGAGAAACTGTTCTGATGCAGGCTCATTTTCTTCGCGCTGAGATAGGCCGGAATGCGTTCTCCGGCATAGGTTCGCAGCGTTCCAGGTTCCAGCCCGTAGTCAATGGCATCGAGAATCAACAGATGGCTGGCGCTTTCGACATACCCCAGCAAGTTCAGTCCCTGAGTACCGCCATCGACAATCTCCACATACTCGGGCCAGTGGTAATGGGCATACAGCCGTTCCGCCACCCGCACGCCGAAGCCTTCATCGGCCCACAGCAGGTTGCCCAGCCCCATGACCACCACGTGTTGCTCGCTCATGAACGCTCCTTGTTACTTATTTTGCCAAATTTGTGGCTACGGTAGCCGTTGACCATGGTGGAGATCACCGTGTCGTCGGACATGATGTCTTCACGCAGCGCCATGTAGACATGACCGATCACAAACGCCCCAATCAGCCACATCCCCAGCCGATGCCAGCTGTGAATGTCCATTGAGTTGCCACCCGTCCAGTAGAAAAATTCCACCACATAACGGAACGGCGCAAAAATAGCGTACTGGCTGTGTTCGCTGTACAGCGCAAAACCGGTGATGATCATAAAGACCGACATCAGGAAATAGCCGAACATCGCCGCCTGGGCGATGGGGTTATGGCCTATATCGGCACTCGGACGTTTTGCCAGAAACAGATACCAGCGGATTTCATACCACACGCCCTGCCACCAGCTTTTACGCCATACCGGCACGATAAACAGCTCGCGGGAGTAACGATTGCCAACAAAAGCCCAGTAGATCCGCATCAGCAAGACCACGGTAAAAATCATCCCGGCGCTGAAGTGAATTAACCTGATGTAACCCATATAGAACAGATACGTCGCCTCGCCACTGACGGAAGGTAGCGGCTTGCCGATAAAGTAACCGGTGACCATCAACACCGCCATGCATAACACCGTCAGCCAGTGCCAGATACGAACTGGTGCTTCAAAGACATAGTGGCTGACAACGTTGTCGCTTTTCTGTTGCATGATGATTCTCCTTCGCTGTTAACGCACCTGCACGGAGATCAGCTCGCTACCGTCGTCGCCCAGCACATGAGTTGAACAGGCGAGGCACGGATCAAAGCTGTGCAGAGTACGCAGTATCTCCAGCGGTTGCTCGGGGATCGCCATTTTGGTGTTCATCAGCGCCGCTTCATAAGCGCCAATCTGCCCTTTGGGATCGCGCGGACTGGCGTTCCAGGTGGTCGGCACCACGCACTGGTAGAGATCAATCTTGCCATCGCGAATGGCGGCCCAGTGGCCTAACGCTCCGCGCGGCGCTTCGGTAAAGCCGACGCCACGGCACTCTGTCGGCCAGGTTGCAGGTTCCCATTTTTCAGTGGAAGCAGTGGCGAGATTGCCGTTTTTCAGGTTGGTCATCAGCTTGTCGAAGAAATACTGCAACTTACCTGCGGCCCACTGCGCTTCGTGCGCGCGGCACAAAATGCGGCCCAACGTTGACTGGATACCGGAAAGCGGCAGGTTCAACGCCGACATCATGCGATCGACCGACTCAACGGTCGCAGCATCGCCTTTGTGATAAGCGATTAACGTGCGTGCCAGCGGCCCCACTTCCATCGCGTTACCGCGCCAGCGTGGCGCTTTGATCCACGAGTAGCGTTCCTGTTCATTCAGCTGCTGAATGTTGGTATCGCTGCCTTTGACATCGCCGGGGTTGTACCACGGGTCGGTAATGCCATCGAATGGATGACGCCCGACCTGATCGTTGGGATAACGATACCAGGCGTGATCGACAAACTCCTGCACCTGCTGCGGATCAACCAAATCCACTGGCAGCACATTGTTGAAGTCGCCGTTAATCACCGCGCCGCCAGGCATCAGCAGACTTTTCTCACCAAAGTCGTTGGCAATATCCGGGAATGCGCCGTAGCTGAGGACACATTTATCAGAAAGACCCGTGCCGATTTCGCTCCACGGTTTGTTGAACTGACCGATGGCTAAGGCGTCGGGGATCATCACGTTGTTAATGAAGTCTGCCGTGCGGGTGATAATCGACTGCACCAGGTTCAGGCGTTCCATATTGACCGCCCCGACCGCGCCGCTTTCGTCAATGTTAATGGCGCAAGGCATCCCACCGACAATCCAGTTTGGATGCGGGTTTTTACCGCCAAAGACCGCGTGAATTTTGACAATTTCACGTTGGAAATCGAGAGCTTCGAGATAGTGGGCAAAGCCCATCAGGTTGGCTTCTGGCGGCAGTTTGTACTGCGGGTGCCCCCAGTAGCCATTGCGGAAGATCCCCAACTGCCCGCCTTCAACGAATTTCTTCAGGCGATTTTGTACGTCGAAGAAATAGCCAGGGGATGATTTCGGCCAAGAGGAGAGACTTTGCGCCAGTTCGGAGGTTTTTCGCGGGTCGGCTTTCAGCGCATCTAACACGTCGATCCAGTCCATCCCGGCAAGCTGATAGAAGTGCACCAGATGATCGTGGCACCAGAGCGTTGCCAGCATAATGTTGCGGATGATATTGGCGTTGTCCGGCACTTTAATACCGATGGCATCTTCGATGGCGTAAACCGAAGCCAGGGCGTGTACGCCAGTACAGACGCCGCAGATACGTTCAACGAACGCCCACGCATCGCGCGGGTCGCGCCCTTGCAGGATGATCTCCAGCCCGCGAAACATGGTGCCGCAGGAGACGGCATTGGTGATCACATTCTGATCGTTAATATTCACTTCACAGCGCATGTGGCCTTCGATGCGCGTAATCGGGTCGACCACCAGGCGGCGTCCGGCATTATTGATGGTGTATCCCTGAGTTTCGTACTGAGTGCTCATGCCTGTTTATCCTCATTGCCTGGCTGATGTTCGGTTTCTGTAGGTTGCTGGTTATGACGTCTGCGTTGGTCAACGGCGCTGGCAACTGCGTGCACACCAACAGCTGCTGCCACCACGCCAAGCGCGGTTAAACCGACGGTATCGGCGGTGGAATGAGTACCCATTTGCGGAATATCGACCACGCGGCTGTAGAACGAACCGCGATCCCAGAAACCATTTTCCGCACAGCCCAGGCAGCCGTGACCAGACTGGATTGGGAAAGAAACGCCATCATTCCAGCGTGTGGAGGAACAGGCGTTATAGGTGGTAGGCCCTTTGCAGCCCATTTTGTACAGGCAATAACCTTTGCGGGCAGCGTCATCATCCCAACTCTGGACGAACTCTCCGGCGTCGAAGTGAGCGCGGCGATAGCATTTATCGTGGATACGCTGACCATAAAACATCAGTGGACGACCCATTCTGTCGACATCTGGCAAGCGATCAAAGGTCACCATGTAAGTAATGATGGCGCTCATCACATCCGGGATCGGCGGGCAGCCAGGTACTTTGATAATGGGTTTGTCGGTGATGACTTTGTCGATAGGCGTTGCCTGTGTCGGATTAGGTCGCGCGGCCTGCACGCAGCCCCAGGACGCGCAGGTTCCCCAGGCGATAATCGCGCTGGCTCCGGCAGCGGCACGTTTGAGTTTCTCAATAAACGGTCGACCGCTGCTGATACAGAACATCCCCTGCTCGCCCAGCGGCGGATTACCTTCTACTGCGAGGATATATTTGCCATTATATTGCGTGATGATGTCTTCAAAGACTTCTTCCGCCTGGGTTCCGGCGGCAGCCATCAGGGTATCGTCGTAATCGAGGGAAATCAGGGAAAGGATGACGTCCTTCGCCAGTGGGTGAGCGGAGCGGATAAAAGATTCGGTACAGCAGGTACATTCCAGACCGTGGATCCATACCACCGGAATGCGCGGTTTGTTCTCCAGCGCCCAGGCAATCTTTGGTGCCATTCCCGCGCCTAATCCCAGCGACGTGGCAGCCAGACTACAATATTTGAGAAAGCTGCGCCGGGTAACGCCCTGACGCCGCATGGCCTGGTAAAATGTTTCCTCGTTATTCATATCGCACGTCTCTTCTCCTAGCAACACCGGCAGGACACCGGGCGCTTATGGTCGGCAAGCGACGTCCCTGTAGCAAGGCAAACCATCGCTTCACGTGAGATGCTGAAAACGAAAGCTCATCCTTCTGCACTGGCACACGTCGCCAGAAAGTATTGTTAATAAAGCGTAGTGAAACTTTTGCACAAAACAATACAAACTGTGTGGATTTATCTTTTAGCGATAAAAATGGACCTATTTTTCTTTAGCCGGGCGATGGGGATGTTTAGCCGGTTGCTAAACGAGTAAAAGAGAAGGAATTCATGGTGATGAAATGATCAATCTGCTGTTATTTCACGCTATCAATGCACTTTTGGCTGTTTTTCAGGCAAACAAACAAATTAGGGGTTTACACGCCGCATCGGGATGTTTATAGTGCGCGTCATTCCGGAAGTGTGGCCGAGCGGTTGAAGGCACCGGTCTTGAAAACCGGCGACCCGAAAGGGTTCCAGAGTTCGAATCTCTGCGCTTCCGCCAAATAAGATAAGGGGTTAGCTAAACGCTACCCCCTTTTTCTTTTGCCTGTCGGAATTCTCAGGGCGTTATATTTGCTTAATGACCTGATAATCCGCTGTTAAACCTGTTCCAGATCAAATGCGTAAAGATGGGTAAAACTTCTGGGTGCCCTTACGCATTATCATTATGCTGCTTAATTAATTACATCTGTCATAGAGAGTGACTCAATGGATCGTATTGTTAGTTCTTCACATGACCGTACATCACTGCTTAGCACCCATAAGGTGCTGCGTAATACCTATTTTCTGCTGAGCCTGACGCTGGCCTTTTCGGCGATTACCGCAACTGCCAGTACGGTGCTGATGCTGCCATCTCCGGGTCTGATTCTGACTCTGGTGGGTATGTATGGTTTGATGTTCCTGACCTATAAAACGGCGAATAAGCCGACCGGGATTATCTCCGCATTCGCCTTTACCGGTTTTCTGGGTTATATCCTCGGACCAATTCTGAACACCTATCTGTCTGCCGGAATGGGTGACGTAATCGCTATGGCACTGGGCGGAACGGCGTTAGTGTTCTTCTGCTGCTCTGCATATGTGCTGACCACCCGCAAAGATATGTCGTTCCTCGGCGGTATGCTGATGGCGGGTATTGTGGTGGTACTGATTGGTATGATTGCTAATATCTTCCTGCAACTGCCTGCTCTGCATCTGGCGATCAGCGCGGTCTTCATTCTGATCTCCTCTGGCGCTATCTTGTTTGAAACCAGCAACATCATTCATGGCGGTGAAACGAACTATATTCGTGCCACGGTTAGCCTGTATGTTTCGCTGTACAACATCTTCGTCAGCCTACTGAGCATTCTGGGCTTCGCCAGCCGCGATTAATCTCACCCGCTAACACTTTCATAGCCTCGCTTTATGCGGGGCTTTGTTTTTTGTTACACTGCCGCCAGTCTGATTAAGGTAGTAATAATTATGCTGATCTTCGAAGGTAAAGAGATAGAAACGGATACCGAAGGCTATCTCAAAGAAAGCAGCCAGTGGAGTGAACCGCTGGCAGTGGTGATTGCAGAGAACGAAGGGATTTCGCTGTCGCCAGAACACTGGGAAGTGGTGCGTTTTGTACGTGACTTCTACCTGGAATTTAATACGTCTCCGGCGATTCGTATGCTGGTAAAAGCGATGGCGAATAAATTTGGTGAAGAAAAAGGTAACAGCCGCTATTTATACCGACTGTTCCCGAAAGGCCCGGCTAAGCAAGCCACCAAAATTGCTGGCCTGCCAAAACCGGTAAAATGTATTTAACGGATACGAAAATCGGTTAATTCCCCCGAGGGATGATGCGGCTCGCTGAGCACCCGTTCTACACGCGCAGAACGCGGGCCGCCACTCTTTAACCACTGCATTAATTTTTCTACCTGCCCTTCTTCACCGCAGGCAACCACTTCCACGCTGCCATCGTCAAGATTTTTGGCGTACCCGGTTAAGCCCAGTCTTTTCGCTTCGTACTGTGTGGTGTAGCGAAATCCTACGCCCTGAACTCGCCCGTAAATCCAGGCAATTATGCAGATTTTCGACATTGCTGCTCTCCTTATCCTTAATGGACGCGTTGCAAATCCATGGAAAACTCCGGACAATGACGCCCATTTCTTTGCATCGACAGAAAAGTAAATTATGAGTGTACGTTTAGTGTTAGCCAAAGGGCGCGAAAAATCATTACTTCGTCGCCATCCGTGGGTCTTTTCCGGGGCCGTTGCCCGCATGGAAGGTAAAGCCAGCCTCGGTGAAACCATCGATATTGTTGATCATCAGGGAAAATGGTTAGCACGCGGCGCTTATTCGCCAGCTTCGCAAATCCGGGCGCGCGTCTGGACGTTTGACCCGTCTGAGTCTATCGACATTGCTTTTTTTTCCCGCCGTTTGCAACAAGCACAAAAATGGCGTGACTGGCTGGCGCAAAAAGATGGCCTCGACAGCTATCGTTTAATCGCCGGAGAATCTGATGGCCTGCCGGGTATTACTATCGATCGTTTCGGTAATTTTCTGGTGCTGCAACTGCTGAGTGCTGGCGCAGAATATCAGCGCGCGGCATTAATTAGTGCCCTGCAAACGCTGTACCCGGAATGTGCGATTTACGATCGCAGCGATGTTGCGGTACGTAAAAAAGAAGGGATGGAGCTGACCCAGGGCCTCGTCACCGGCGAGTTGCCGCCTGCCCTGCTGCCGATTGAAGAACACGGCATGAAGCTGCTGGTGGATATTCAGCACGGACACAAAACGGGCTACTATCTGGACCAGCGAGACAGCCGCCTGGCTACCCGCCGCTACGTTGAAAATAAACGTGTGCTGAACTGTTTCTCCTATACCGGTGGTTTCGCCGTATCGGCACTGATGGGCGGTTGCAGCCAGGTTGTCAGCGTTGATACCTCCCAGGAAGCGCTGGATATTGCACGGCAGAACGTTGAGCTGAACAAACTGGATCTGAGCAAGGCTGAGTTTGTCCGTGATGATGTCTTTAAATTGCTGCGTACTTATCGCGATCGCGGTGAAAAATTTGACGTTATCGTGATGGACCCGCCGAAGTTTGTTGAGAATAAAAGCCAGTTGATGGGCGCGTGTCGTGGTTATAAAGACATCAACATGCTGGCGATTCAGTTGCTGAATGAAGGCGGTATTCTCCTGACTTTCTCCTGTTCCGGTCTGATGACCAGCGATTTATTTCAGAAAATCATCGCGGATGCCGCAATTGATGCCGGTCGTGATGTACAATTTATAGAGCAGTTCCGTCAGGCAGCCGATCATCCGGTGATCGCTACCTACCCGGAAGGGCTATATCTGAAAGGGTTTGCCTGTCGCGTCATGTAACTTGAAATGTGGAATTTTACCCTTATATCAAAGGTAAAGATTTCCCGGGAGGTGACTATGATTGCCAGCAAATTCGGTATCGGCCAGCAGGTCCGCCATTCCCTGTTAGGTTATCTCGGAGTGGTCGTGGATATCGACCCGGTTTATTCGCTCTCTGAACCGTCGCCCGATGAGCTGGCGGTGAATGACGAGCTTCGCGCCGCTCCGTGGTATCACGTGGTGATGGAGGACGATAACGGCCTACCGGTTCATACCTACCTGGCTGAAGCCCAGCTAAGTAGCGAATTGCAGGATGAACATCCTGAACAGCCATCCATGGATGAGCTGGCGCAGACCATCCGCAAACAACTCCAGGCCCCGCGTCTGCGTAACTAATCCCTGAACAAATCCCCGGAAGGTTTTTGCCTTCCGGGGATTTTTTATTTGGCCAGACCCAGGCGAGGGATCTCAATAGCCGGGCAGCGATCCATCACCACATTTAACCCGGCATCCCGTGCCAGTACTGCCGCTTGCTCATTAATCACCCCCAGTTGCATCCAGAGGGTTTTCGCGCCAATGGCAATAGCTTCCTGTGCCACGCCCCACGCCGCTTCTGAATTACGGAAAACATCGACCATATCGACCTTTTCCGGAACGTCTGCCAGCGTGCCATACCCCTGCTGGCCCAGCAGCGTTTTGCCGGCAACTTTTGGCGAAACCGGAATGACGTGATACCCCTGGTCGAGTAGATATTTCATCACGCGATAGCTGGGGCGATCGGGTTTGTCGCTTGCCCCCACCAGCGCAATGGTGTGAGTGGACGTTAAAATGCCTGCAATATCGGTTTCTTTCATTATTTCCTCCAGACTGTTTAACAAAGTGTACGACAAAGCCGACATGCCAACCATGCAGCTAATACGAATGAATGAGAGCAAAAGCGGGAAATATGTCTATATGTTAGTAAGTATGATTAAAGAAAAATTTTGACACATTATTATTCGGGCGGTCTTTTGACAGGAGCTACCTATGAAAACCGGCATCGTGACCACCTTGATTGCATTATGTTTGCCGGTATCCGTTTTTGCCACCACGCTGCGGCTTTCAACCGATGTCGATCTTCTGGTACTCGACGGCAAGAAGGTTTCCAGCTCTCTGCTGCGCGGTGCGGACAGCATTGAACTGGACAATGGACCGCATCAGTTAGTGTTTCGCGTTGAGAAGACGATTCATCTTTCCAATAGTGAAGAACGGCTGTATATCTCCCCACCGCTGGTGGTCAGTTTTAATACCCAGCTCATCAACCAGGTCAATTTTCGCCTGCCTCGCCTGGAGAATGAGCGGGAAGCTAACCATTTTGATGCCGCGCCGCGCCTTGAATTGTTGGATGGCGATGCGACGCCGATTCCGGTAAAGCTGGATATTCTCGCCATTACCTCAACGGCAAAAACGATTGATTATGAGGTCGAGGTTGAACGCTATAACAAATCCGCGAAACGCGCTTCACTACCGCAATTTGCCACGATGATGGCAGATGACAGTACGCTGCTTTCGGGTGTTTCCGAGCTGGATGCTATTCCACCGCAGTCTCAGGTGCTCACAGAACAACGGCTGAAGTATTGGTTTAAACTGGCTGACCCACAAACGCGAAATACTTTCCTGCAATGGGCGGAAAAACAACCATCTTCCTGAGATTTTTGTGCCTGTGCGCAGGCTTTTTCGGTCTTTATCTTGCAGCGATAAGTGCTTACAGTAATCTGTAGGAAAGTTAACTACGGATGTACATTATGGAACTGACGACTCGCACTTTACCTGCGCGGAAACATATTGCGCTGGTGGCACACGATCACTGCAAACAAATGCTGATGAGCTGGGTGGAACGGCATCAACCGTTACTGGAACAACACGTACTGTATGCAACAGGCACTACCGGTAACTTGATTTCCCGCGCGACCGGCATGAACGTCAACGCGATGTTGAGTGGCCCAATGGGGGGTGACCAGCAGGTTGGCGCATTGATCTCAGAAGGGAAAATTGATGTATTGATATTCTTCTGGGATCCACTAAATGCCGTGCCGCACGATCCTGACGTGAAAGCCTTGCTGCGTCTGGCGACGGTATGGAACATTCCGGTCGCCACCAACGTGGCAACGGCAGACTTCATTATCCAGTCGCCGCATTTCAACGACGCGGTCGATATTCTTATCCCCGATTATCAGCGTTATCTCGCTGACCGTCTGAAGTAATATTGCACAGGTGGCAAACGCCACCTGTTTCTTACGGTTTTCTCGCCACCGGCACATCCAGATTTTTCAGTATTTCCACAAAGGGAGAGGGATTCTCTTTGTTAAACAGTGCCCATACCCGATGGCGTGCCCGGGTCAGCGCCACGTACATTAAACGCCGTTCTTCAGCGTCCGGGAAATCCTCAACCGGTGGCAGTAGCGCCTCTTCCATAATCGACTCCCGCGCCGCAGCCGGAAAACCACCACTCCCCTCCTGCAAGCCAACGATGATGACGTAATCCGCCTGTTGCCCTTTGCTGGCATGAATGGTCATAAAGTCGATTTGCAACTTCGGCCAGCGTGTTGCCGCTTTTTCCAGGCTGGCAGGCCTCATGTGATGGTAACGCGCCAGGATCAGAATGCGCTCTTCCGGTTTGGCATAACCAGAGAGCTTATCCAGCAAAGCGTCAAGTTGACTCTCATCCAATAACGTGACGGCTTTTTTGTCTCCATTGGTTAAGCTGTTTAGCGGCTTTTTCAGCTGGCCTGGGTTCTGCTGAATAAACCGGTTTGCCACCTCACCGATACGACTGTTAAAACGGTAAGTCGTGTCTAAATCACAGCGATCGCCTTCACCAAAGTTTTCATGGAAAGCGGTGGTGAGCGACATTTGCGCACCGCTGAATCGGTAAATCGCCTGCCAGTCATCACCAACGGCGAACAACGTCGTCTGACTGTTTTGCTTGCGTAATGCCGCTAACAACGCTGCGCGCTGCGGCGAGATATCCTGAAATTCATCAACCAGAATATGCTTCCACGGGCTGATAAAGCGGCCTTTCTCCAGAATCACAATCGCCTGATGAATAAGGCCCGAAAAATCGACAGCGTTTTCTGCCTTCAGCGCACCTTTCCAGGCTTTTAATAACGGGGCCATCAACTTGATACGTTTACTGAACAGATCGCGAATCTCTTCGGGTGCACTGGCAATCATTTCTGCCTGTGCACCACCGTGCATCCGCATCAGACTTACCCAGCGATCGAGGCGAGAGGCAAGGCGACGCTGTAATTTTTCATCATCCCAGAAGTTACCTTCTGGCACTGACCACTGCATTTCTTCCGTCAGCCATTGCCGCCAGCCCTTCGCCTGCGCTTTCTTTTCGCTGCATTGCTTGCGCCACTCAGCAATAAAGAGTTCATGACGGGCAGCGGTATCATTTTCCAGTTTGCTGACTATCGGAACTTTTTTGCTGCCCTGCTGAATAATATGCAGCGCCAACGCATGAAACGTGCGTGCGGTAATGTCTTCGGTATGTAGCCGTTCGCGAATCCGCTCGTCCATCTCTTCAGCGGCTTTGCGACCAAACGCCAGCAATAAAATTTGCTCAGGGGACGCTTCACCACGCGCCAGCAACCAGCCTGCACGGGCCACCAGCACCGACGTTTTTCCGCTTCCTGCACCAGCCAGCACTAACAGAGAATGCTCGCCATTAACGACTGCCCGGGCCTGCGCCGGATTCAGCGGTGAAGACTCGACCTGGCGGAAAAAATCCGCATACTCGGTAAGCATGGCTTCGGTATACGCCTGGTTATGCTGCAACCGAGCGCTTTCAATATCTTTCAACCAAGCCTGACATTTACGCCACGCCTCACGGCAGTTATCGAATTCTTCCAGTCGGTTAACCGGCAACGGCAACGCCGACAAAGCCTGGCGGATTTGTTGCTGAACGCCAGAGGTTTGCTCACGCGTCAGCCATTTATTTTCTCCAGTGCGCGTGGCAATCAAATCCAGTTGCTGGCGTAAAACACCAGACGCAATTTCGCTCATCTCGCCACTCCACCGCCGCCAGTGAGCATCAAGATGATGGTAAAAACGCTGCGTCTCGCCCCATTCTGTGCCGTGCAGACGCACCACTTTTTCGTCCGGCAGTACAAATTCCAGCTCGCCCCATACCAGACCGCGCTTACAGTGAATCGCCAGTAATTGATTGAAAGGAATAAGGTATTCGTGGCGATCGCCGGAGACTTTAATCCCGGCATTGAGGATCACCGCCCGATCGTAAGGGTGCTGTGCCAGACGTTTTCCAAGCGTTGTCGCTTTCAGTTCCATGACTCTGTAGATCCACACGAAATTATTTCTTATCAGTGTAACCGTCAGAGAAAACGTGCTCCAGCCCAAAAAAACGTTACAATTGCCGCCCATTACTGAAAACCACAGTAAAGCGAGGTTTTATGCGTACCGTTTTGAACATTCTGAACTTTGTGCTTGGCGGATTTGCCACCACTCTGGGCTGGCTGTTGGCGACTCTGGTCAGTATTGTGCTGATTTTTACCTTACCGCTGACACGATCCTGCTGGGAGATCACTAAACTGTCTCTGGTGCCTTATGGCAATGAAGCTATTCATGTCGATGAACTGAACCCGGCTGGCAAAAATGTGTTGCTGAATACTGGCGGTACGGTATTGAATATTTTCTGGCTGATTTTCTTTGGCTGGTGGTTATGCCTGATGCACATTGCAACGGGCATCGCACAATGTATTTCAATCATTGGCATTCCTGTCGGCATTGCGAACTTTAAAATTGCCGCTATTGCACTATGGCCGGTTGGTCGTCGCGTGGTATCGGTAGAAACAGCGCAAGCTGCGCGTGAAGCCAATGCACGTCGTCGTTTTGAATAATCCACTAATATGGCCTTTATGCTAAGTCCTTTGCTCAAACGCTATACCTGGAACAGCGCCTGGCTGTATTACGCGCGTATTTTTATTGCGCTTTGTGGAACCACAGCGTTTCCGTGGTGGCTGGGTGATGTAAAACTGACGATTCCGCTAACGCTGGGGATGGTGGCAGCGGCGCTGACCGATCTCGATGACCGACTGGCGGGACGTTTGCGTAACCTCATCATTACGCTGTTCTGCTTTTTTATCGCCTCGGCCTCAGTAGAATTGCTGTTTCCCTGGCCCTGGCTATTTGCGATTGGCTTAACGCTCTCTACCAGCGGCTTCATTTTGCTCGGCGGTCTGGGTCAACGCTATGCAACAATTGCCTTCGGTGCATTGCTGATCGCCATTTACACTATGTTGGGAACATCACTGTATGAGCACTGGTATCAGCAGCCGATGTATCTGCTGGCCGGTGCCGTCTGGTACAACGTCCTGACACTTATTGGTCATCTGCTGTTCCCGGTCCGCCCGCTGCAGGACAACCTGGCGCGTTGCTATGAACAACTGGCGCGTTATCTTGAGCTCAAGTCGCGCATGTTTGATCCTGATATTGAAGATGAAAGCCAGGCACCGCTGTACGATTTGGCTCTCGCCAACGGTCAGCTGATGGCGACATTGAATCAGACGAAACTCTCGCTGCTGACCCGCTTACGTGGCGATCGTGGTCAACGGGGAACGCGTCGCACGCTGCATTATTACTTTGTCGCACAGGATATTCACGAGCGTGCCAGCTCTTCTCATATTCAGTATCAAACATTGCGTGAACATTTTCGCCACAGCGACGTGCTGTTCCGTTTTCAGCGGCTGATGTCGATGCAGGGCCAGGCGTGCCAGCAACTGTCACGCTGTATTTTGTTGCGTCAGTCTTATCAACATGATCCGCATTTTGAGCGCGCTTTTACGCATATTGATGCTGCGCTGGAGCGGATACGCGATAACGGCGCACCCGCCGATTTACTCAAAACACTGGGATTTTTGCTGAACAATTTACGCGCCATTGATGCCCAACTGGCAACAATTGAATCAGAACAGGCCCAGACACTACCCCGTAATAATGACGAAAATGAGCTCGCTGATGACAGCCCGCACGGATTGAGTGATATCTGGCTGCGTCTTAGCCGTCACTTCACGCCGGAATCCGCCCTCTTCCGTCATGCGGTAAGAATGTCGCTGGTGTTGTGCTTCGGCTACGCCATCATTCAAATAACCGGAATGCATCACGGGTATTGGATCTTGCTGACAAGTTTGTTTGTCTGCCAGCCAAACTATAACGCCACGCGCCACCGCCTGAAGTTAAGGATTATTGGTACGCTGGTAGGTATCGCGATTGGCATTCCTGTGCTGTGGTTTGTGCCATCACTGGAAGGGCAGCTGGTGCTGCTGGTTATTACCGGCGTGCTCTTTTTTGCCTTCCGTAACGTGCAATACGCTCATGCAACGATGTTCATCACACTTTTGGTGCTACTGTGTTTTAACTTACTGGGTGAAGGTTTTGAAGTAGCGTTACCTCGCGTAATCGATACGCTGATTGGTTGTGCCATTGCGTGGGCGGCAGTGAGCTACATCTGGCCTGACTGGAAGTTTCGCAATCTGCCGCGAATGCTCGAACGCGCCACAGAGGCCAACTGTCGCTATCTCGATGCCATACTGGAGCAATACCATCAGGGGCGTGATAACCGTCTGGCGTATCGTATTGCCCGCCGCGATGCACACAACCGTGATGCTGAACTGGCGTCGGTGGTATCAAATATGTCCAGCGAACCGAACGTTACCCCGCAAATTCGCGAAGCCGCGTTTCGCTTGCTGTGCCTTAACCATACGTTTACCAGCTATATCTCAGCCCTCGGTGCTCACCGGGAGCAGTTAACTAATCCTGAAATTCTGGCGTTTCTTGATGACGCAGTTTGCTATGTTGATGACGCGTTACATCATCAACCTGCTGATGAAGAACGCGTCAATCAGGCATTAGCTGGCCTGAAACAGCGGATGCAGCAACTTGAACCACGGGCAGATAGCAAAGAACCTCTGGTCGTACAACAAGTTGGGTTATTGATTGCATTACTGCCAGAGATTGGTCGTCTGCAACGCCAGATTACAGTCCCAACATCCGGGCGAACTGGCGTGTTTCATTAGCCCGGTAGCATGAACCATTATCCGTCAGCCACTCCACTGG
>NZ_JBDYCV010000051.1:0-28831 GCF_040495915.1 Shigella sp. FJ200513
TGGAGCTGCATGACAAGGTCATCGGGCATTATCTGAACATAAAACACTATCAGTAAGTTGGAGTCATTACCTGAAAAAACAAATATTGATGGCAATATCATTATACATAAGGATGGTAGGAGGACGTATTTATTAAATCAAAATACTGGTTCGATTACGGCTGTGATAAGATGGAAGTATGAGTAGTATAAGGATAATACCGTTACAGATGACTGGACTATATGGGAAAAAGCTATTTTTATGCGAGCGATATATTTATCTGTTCAGCAGGCATGGAATGGGAAAATAACTTATTCTGTTTCCGGTGAATCTGAGTTCGCTAAAAAATTTCAGGGTAAAGCTTTGCCTTTTGATGTAAGAATAATTTCTGCATCTCAGAATGAAGACTGGTTGGTTATTGCAACAAAGGTTTTGCCTGGTGCTGATTTAAGAACATATGTTGATTTTAAAAACAGTACGGTTCATGTTGATTCAGCGGGCCTGGAAAAAGTAGCGAAATGTATTAACTGTAATAATACGTTGCAAGTAAATATACCTCATGAAGCCGGACATGTACTTGGTTACTTAGATGATGATTATGATTCTTCGTCTCCGTATGTTGGAGATATTAGTGGGTTGATGAATGTGGGAATGGAGCTTTGGGAACGATACCTTAAAAACGCAACTATAACGTTGAATATCATAATGCCTGAAACTAAATTTACTTTATTGAATGTAACCAAATGAAATTTTTCTGTATTATAGTGATTTTCCTTTCAATAAATTACATAGCTATAGTGAATGTTTTCAAGTCTTCTGCAGTTGCTCAATCCACCAAATATTATGAAGAAAATGATATACATGATGGAAGTAATGACATCTTTTTTATGAAGAAATATGGGCCGCCTGCTCATGAGTTCGTGAGGCCACGATATAAATTTGTTGGTGAGTATTATATCGGCTTGAATCAAACTTATCGCATAACAGATCCTGAATTTCAAGATGTTCCTATTAAGGAAATGTTCTGGAATTTGCAGGGGGATTTGAATCTGACATGTTGGTTTCATTATAAAGACGGGCAATGGAGAGTGATTACTTATATTTTTTGGCCACCAGGGGCTAGATTTTAATCCGGTATTAAAGGAGCAAATATCATGAGTTTTGTATCTACGGGTAATAAACCAGTTGGAAACGGTGGACCCGTCATCACCACACCACCAATAGCTGGCGAAAGTGGCGGTATGAGCACAGGTTCAGCTGTAACCGATGTATCTGGTGCCGCCGAGGAGATGGCAGAACAGGCTGCGGCGGACCTGTTTGGTGCGCTGCCGGAACCGTCAGGTCTGGTTAAAGCCGCAGTAGCTGCTGCGCAGGCTGCCGCTGCAGCAGCAGGGATCTCGGATATGGCTGGTGCAGTTCAGGATGCAGCGGCGTCGCTTGCAGCCGGTGCTCCGGGGGCGCATAACGTCACAGTAAGTGGTAGTGCGGTGCCGCCGCAGATGCTTTTGTTTGCAGGCATGAATGGTTCGGAAGGGCTTGGGAATCTGTTTTCTTACACAGTACAGCTTAAAACGCTGGACGCCCTGAACCTGGGGTACGTTTCCCCCGCTGCTAACCTGCCGCTTCAGCTCATGGTGGGCAAAGACCTGTGCGTCAGTATCGAACTGGACGGCGGCGGAAAACGGTATATCAGCGGGCTGGTGACGGCGGCGAGGGTGGTCGGCCATGAGAGCCGTTCGGTAACGTATGAATTACGCATTGAGCCATGGCTGAAGCTGCTGACCCATACCAGCGACTACAAAGCGTTCCAGAACAAAACCGTGGTGGATATTCTCGATGAAGTACTGGATGAATATTCCTTTCCGGTGGAAAAGCGGCTGGTGGAAAATTATCCACCCCGCGCCTGGCAGGTGCAGTATGGTGAAACCGACTTCGATTTCATCCAGCGCCTGATGCAGGAATGGGGGATTTACTGGTGGTTTGAGCACAGCGAGAACAGCCACACGCTGGTGCTGGTGGATGCCATCAATGGTCATAAAGCGTGCCCTGACTCGCCGCTGGTGGAGTGGCACCAGGAAGGGCTGAAACTGGATAAGGAATTTATCCACACCATTACGGCCAGTGAGAGGCTGCGTACTGGAAAGTGGGTGATGGACGATTTTGATTTTATGAAGCCTCGTTCGCTGCTTAAAAGTACCGTGGCCAGTCCGCGTGATACCGGTCATGCTGAATACGAGCATTACGAATGGCCTGGTGATTACTTCACTACGGGCGAAG
Organism: Shigella sp. FJ200513; assembly: GCF_040495915.1. NCBI lineage: Bacteria > Pseudomonadati > Pseudomonadota > Gammaproteobacteria > Enterobacterales > Enterobacteriaceae > Shigella > Shigella sp. FJ200513. The sequence continues at coordinate 2,257 of NZ_JBDYCV010000051.1, forward strand.
GCGAGATGCTGACGCGCATTCGTATGGAAGCGCAGCGCAGCCCAGGCAGCCGGGCACATGGGGCCGGTCATATCCGTACCCTCATGACCGGGTACACCTTTACGTTGATGAATCACCCGACGGCAGAAATTAATCAGGAATATCTGCTGGTACAGACCACTCTGTTTTTACGGGATAATGCGCAGCACAGCGGTCAGGATCAGCATTTTACCTATGTCACCACGTTTGAACTGCACCCCACCAGCGAAGTTTACCGCCCACAACGAACCCTGAGCAAACCCCACACCAAAGGCCCGCAGAGCGCCATCGTCACCGGCCCGGCGGGGCAGGAAATCTGGACGGATAAATATGGCCGGGTGAAGGTGCAGTTTGGCTGGGACCGTTACGGAAAGAATGACGAAAACAGTTCCTGCTGGATCCGCGTCAGCTATCCGTGGGCGGGTAAAGGATTCGGCATGATCCAGATCCCGCGTATTGGCCAGGAAGTACTGGTGGATTTCAAAAACGGCGATCCGGATTTGCCCATCATCGTGGGGCGCACCTATAACCAGGACACCATGCCGCCGTGGGGGCTGCCGGGCATGGCGTCGCAGAGTGGGATATTCAGCCACTCATTGCAGGGAGGGCCGACTAACGGAAATATGCTGCGCTTCGATGATAAAACGGGTGCGGAAGAGGTGAAGTTCCATGCGGAAAAAGACCTCAATACCACGGTAAAAAACAATGAAACCCACACGGTCATGGTCGATCGCATAAAAACCATTGTCAAAAATGAAACCATCAGCGTGGGAGAAGACCGTAATGCCACCATCACAAAAAATGATGGTCTTTCCGTCAAACTGGCTCAAACCATCAATGTCGGAACGACATATCGTCTGGATGTTGGCGATCAATTTACCCTTCGTTGCGGCAATGCAGCGCTTGTATTACACAAGGATGGCTCGATTGAGTTTTGCGGAAAACAACTGTTACTGCACACCAGCGATGTTATGCAACTCATTGGCAGTGGCATTGATATGAATCCGGATGGCGGCACAGCCATGACTGCGGATGATATTGCCCCGTTACCTACCCCCGACGTTTCTGAATAAAAAATATAAAAGGAATTTTTCTATGACCAGCCTTTACCGTATTCAGGAGGGCTGCTTTGCCCTGCCTGAAACTTTTCTTGATCGCACCGTCAATATCTTCGTCCCATCGGGCAATGAAAGGGCAACTCCCAGTCTGAATATTTTCCGCGATACGCTCAGGCCAGATGAAAATCTGACCACCTATATTGACCGCCAGATAGCCTTGATGAAAAAAAAAACCTAGGCCAGCACCGGGTACTTTCGCGGGGAACGGCACTGGCGGGAACTGGCGAAGCTGCCATGACAGGTGAACAGATTCTCGCAACTCATCGTTCTGGAAAAACAGAAGTGTACCAGCGTCAGGCCGGGTTTATCACCGGGCCAGCAAAGGTACTAATGTTGACGCTGACCACTCAGCGTCCTTTTGATGATCACACCGACCAGCTATGGACTGCATGGTTGACTAGTTTTCAGCCTGCTAAAAGCTAAAAAAAACAGGGAGGTTTTGTCATGTATGAAGCCGCACGGGTGGATGACCCCATCTACCACACCAGCGCCCTTGCCGGGTTTTTGATAGGGGCCATCATAGGTATCGCCATTATTGCCGTCGCCAGCTTTGCTTTTTTTACCTGCGGCTTTTTGGCCGGGCTGATTTTGAGTTTTCTGGCTGATCAGATAGCTTCCGGAGTCCTGCAACTGGGTGAGGCTATTGGGCGCTCGATACATTCCACAGTGGGAAAAATTCTGACCGGTTCTGATAATGTCAGCACCAACAGTCGCCCGGCCGCCCGGGCCGTACTGAGTACGGTGATATGCGAAGACCATTCCCCGGAAATCCGCATTGCCCAAGGTTCCGGCAACATCTACATCAACAGCCAGCTGCCCGTAAGGATGACCACACTGAGTGTGATGCAGTGATTGAGGACGGCTCCCCCAATGTCTTTCTCGGCGGCGGTACGCAGACGGTACTGGAAATCAGCCCGGAAATCCCTGACTGGCTGCGTCAGGTGGTGGATGTGCTGTATGTGGTCGCCGGAATGCTTGGCGGGCTGGCTGGCGCCTGGCGTCAGGCGGCAAAGATGGGGTCGAAATTTGGTACAAAATGTGCGGCAAAATTTATTGGTGGCGAAATGGTCGGGATGGCCATCTCTGACACAGTCATGGGATTGTTCAGCAATCCGGTAGATGTCACCACTGGGCAAAAAATTTTGCTGCCGGAGACGGATTTTACCCTGCCAGGACGCCTGCCTGTCACCTGTTCGCGCTTTTACGCCAGCCACCTGGAAACTGAAGGATTGCTGGGCAGAGGATGGCGGCTGAACTGGGAGATAAACCTGCGTGAGGATGAAACATATATCACCTTCATCGGTGTACAGGGTCGGGAACTGAGTTATCCGAAAGAGATGCTGATACCGGGCCACCAGATATTCGACCCGGAAGAGCAGTTTTACCTGAGCCGTCTGCATGACGGATGCTATGTGCTGCATTACACCGACTGCAGCTATTACGTGTTTGATGAATTTGATGACCACGGCGTCGCGCCGTTACTTTTTATGGAGACGCCGTACCGGCAGCGTATTGCTTTCGGGCGTGAGAACGGCAGGCTGGTGCGGGTGGCCTCCAGCAGCGGACACCATCTGTTATTGCACCGCACGATGACGCAAGCAGGGGAACGCCTGTCGCATATTGAACTTTTGAAGGGCGGGCGTCCCGGTAACCTGGTGGAATATCGTTACGACGATAACGGGCAACTGACTGGCGTGGTGAACCGGGCTGGTGTGACGGTGCGCCAGTTTGCCTATGAAAATGGCCTGATGACAGAGCATCGCAACGCGACGGGCTTTACCTGTACCTACCACTGGGAAGAGATTGAAGGTTTCCCGCGCGTGGTGGAACACACGACCAGCGACGGCGAGGATTACCGGTTCCACTATGATTTTGCTGGCGGGCAGACGGTGGTAACCGGCAGGCCGGAGCAGAAGTGGCAGTGGTGGTTTGATGAAGAGACGTATGTGACTGCGCACCGGACGCCGGGCGGCGGAATGTACCGCTTCACGTACAACGAAAACCATTTTCCGGTAGCGGTGGAACTCCCCGGCGAACGCAGGGTAACGCTGGAATACGACACCCTGAGCCGGGTGGTGAAAGAGACGGACCCGGCAGGCCGGGTGACACAGACGCAGTGGAACGGCAGTTTTGCTGAAATCACGCGCCGGGCGCTGGATGACGACCACGTATGGAAGGCGGATTACAACGAACACGGCCAGGTGATACGGGAGACGGACCCGGAAGGGCGCGTCACGCGGTACGGGTATGATGATCAGGGGCTGCCGGAGACGGTCTGCCACCCCGGTAAACAGCAGGACCGTTACACCTGGAACGCGCTGGGGTTACTGAGCAGCCACCGTCGCATCACGGGCAGTGTGCAGTCCTGGCAGTATACGCAGCGCGGGATGCTGGCGCGCCATACGGATGAAGAGAAACGGGAGACGCGCTGGCAGTACACCCCGGAAGGGCTGGTTGCCAGTCTGAGCAACGGCAACGGGGCTCAGTACCGGTTCAGCTACGACGGCGACGGACGGCTGACGGGAGAACAGCGCCCGGACGGCCTGATAAGGATGTTTGCGCTGAATGCGGACGGGTTTCCGGTCATCATCCCGACGCAGGGCACAGAGGGCGGGGTGCGCAATGAACAGCAGGAGCGTGATGCGCTGGGCCGCCTGCTGCGCAGTGACACGCAGCACAGTACACGGACCTTCAGCTACAACCGTCTTGACCAGATAACGGAAGTGACGCTCACCCCCACGGAAGAAGGGGAACGGCTGCACCACATGCAGGCGGACACGGTGCGTTTTGCGTATGACCGCAGCGGGTGGCTGACGGCAGAGCACAGCGTGCACGGCAGTATCAAATACCGGCGCGATGCGCTGGGCAATCCCACCGATATCACGTTGCCGGACGGGCAGCATCTCAGTCATCTTTACTACGGCAGCGGGCATCTGCTCCAGACGGCACTGGACGGTATCACGGTCAGTGAATATGAGCGTGACAGCCTGCACCGTCAGGTGATACGCACGCAGGGGAAACTGGCGACGTTCAGCGGCTACAACGCCGACAACCGGTTAAGCTGGCAGCGCAGCCTGCCAGGTGGCAGCCAGAATCCACAGCAGGCGGTACTCCCCCGGCGCAGAACGACAGCGTGACGGCGCGGGACTATATCTGGAACGCAGACGGTGAAGTCGGCGGCATCAATGACAAACTGCGCGGTTGCCTGGTGTTCAGCTATGACCGCAGCGGCTGGCTGACCAGCCGCACGGGGCAGATGTATGACCATGACCATTATTATTACGACAAAGCGGGCAACCTGCTGACGGATGAGTATCAGGGAGCGGTGATGGATAACCGCCTGCCGGGTTACGGGCGTGACCGCTACCGCTATAACGAATGGGGCGAACTGACAGAGCGCAGGGACCAGCAGCTGGAGTGGAACGCGCAGGGCCAGTTAACGCGGGTCATCAGCAGCAACAGCGAGACGCGGTATCAGTACGATGCGCTGGGCAGGCGCATCAGCAAGGCGACCAGCAATCTCCATACCGACCGGGGAGAACGAAGCCGGACAACGTTTGTGTGGGAAGGGTTCCGGCTGTTACAGGAGACAACGTGGCAGGGAAAGCGGACATACCTGTACGATGCGGAACAGCCGTACACGCCGGTGGCTGCCATCACGGGGCGCGGAGAGAGCCAGAAAATCTGGTATTACCACACGGACCTGACGGGCACGGTACACGAGGTAACCGCGCCGGACGGGACGCTGGTGTGGGCGGGCTACCAGGCGGGATTTGGTGAAAACCGGGGCGACATCAGCAACAGCGGGGCGTACTTTGAGCAGCCGCAGCGGCTGCCGGGGCAGTACTTTGACGAAGAAACAGGGCTGCATTACAATCTGTTCAGGTATTATGCGCCGGAGTGCGGGAGGTTCGTAAGCCAGGACCCGATAGGATTAAACGGTGGGTTGAACTTATATGCTTATGCGCCTAATCCGTTAGGTTGGATCGATCCGCTAGGACTGAATTCTTTAGGAATAGATTCAAATAATATATTTAGAGGAGATGGTAACTATAAAGGTGGCGGAATTGGACAGCCAAAGAGTGGCACAATATCAGCACAGGACATTATTGATCATCTCTAAGAAAAAGGTGATGGGCGTTTAACATCTTTTAGTACTAAAAAAACATCTAGTTCCAACTCTCGTGGTGCAGATTTTTTCTCAAAAAAACATGTCTTCAAAGTGGCAGTTTCTGATCTCGATGATTTAGTTAAAAATAATCAGATCACTGTTTTAACACAAGAAAAAGTAAAAGCAATATTTGGTTTAGAATCAAGCAAGAAAATTAGAAAAGAACTTGGTAATATTCTTCAGAATATGGCTAGGAATAATGAGGTGTTAGTTCATGGGCAAATTCTTGGAAATAAAGTTAGCCGATGTAATTAGTTAGTGGAGAGGAAGTTGTGGACGAAATTAGAATAAGAATTGCTGGTAATACGGCTGCGCCTTGTTTCCATGTGCTAAAAAATAAGGGATATAAAGTAACAATGGAAACTCATGCATTATCTGACGATTGTTTAGATTGTGTATATGATTGGTATGCGGAAAAAAATGGACAATTTTTTAGTGCAACGAGTCCAGAAGAGTTACTTGGATTAGTTGCAATGTGGGAAGTTCGTGGTAATGACTGGAGAGCTAATTTGAATGAGATAAATACTTATCAAAAAGCCATAGAAGAATCCCCGTTTTTTGATAAAAACGGCAATGAAATAGAGTCTGACTAAATTTTATTGATATAGCAACGATAATAACCGGAAATTTCTTCCAGATCTTTCCGGCTTTTTATTATTTAACTTTCGTTCAGCACACTAAACATCCCGTCTCGCATCCCCTTAACTGGCTGTTTAACCTGATAAAGTTCCCTGCGCAGTTCCTGTACTTCGTTGTTATCCCAAGCAGGATCAAACATCCCTCCGAGATCTTCACGGTAACGCCCGTGCCGATCTCAAATCCCGCTTTTCTCAGCCATTTGGCGCTGATTTTGATCACCGGCGTGTCGCTGCGGTTGGGCAGATAACCCACGGTACAGCGACGCTGTGTTTTGGAAATGGTGACTTCTGGCGTAATATTGTGTTTAAGTTAGGGGCTTTCGTAATCTAGCCCAGCCCCCGGCCCTAAACACAACCCCCACTCACCACAACCTAAACTCATCCGCATCCCGCCATGCCGGAAACTTTTCTCTATATTCCCGCAATGCCACCATCGACAGCTCCGCATCAATACGCGTTGCCTTATGCGCGTCGGCGGTAGCGATAATCTCGCCTTGCGGATTAATCACCCGGCTGTCACCGCGATAATGGCAGCCGTTGCCATCGCTGCCGACGCGATTGCATCCCGCCACATACGCCTGATTCTCAATCGCGCGGGCCGTCAGCAATGCCTGCCAGTGCAGAGAGCGCGGAGCTGGCCAGTTGGCGACGTACAGGGCGAGGTCATAATCGTTGAGATTGCGCGACCACACTGGAAAACGTAAGTCGTAGCACACCAGCGGCAAAATACGCCAGCCGCGCCATTCCACAATCACTCGCGCATTGCCCGCTTTATAATGCAGATGCTCATCTGCCATGCGGAACAGATGACGCTTATCATAAAAATGTACCGTGCCGCCCGGCTCAACCAGCAAAAAGCGGTTAACCGAACCAGACTCCGTTTGTAATGCAACACTGCCTGCAATCAGCGCATTGCACTGCTGCGCCTTAGCTGTCATCCAGTTCACTACGTCATCTTGTGCAAGCGACGAAGCTGCCGCTTCCATGGCAAAGCCGCTGGTAAACATCTCCGGTAGAACGATCACATCGCGCCCGGTAATACCTTCCAGTTGACGATCAAAATGGCGCAGGTTGGCAGGACCATCCACCCACACCAACGGTTGCTGCAAAAGCGTAATCTTCAAACTAGGCACGGTGTACAACTCCTTTATGCGAAGGGTTTTATAACTTTAACACCTTATCAGGCAGTTGCCTTAGCGCAGAATAAATTGATAACAAATGCTGATATTGGAAATATCTGATTTGCAAATTATCGTGTTATCGCTAGGCTTTAGGAGGTTAATAACATGGGCAGGATAAGCTCGGGAGGAATGATGTTTAAGGCAATAACGACAGTCGCCGCACTGGTCATCGCCACCAGTGCAATGGCGCAGGATGATTTAACCATTAGCAGCCTTGCAAAGGGCGAAACCACCAAAGCTGCGTTTAATCAGATGGTGCAAGGGCATAAGCTACCTGCATGGGTGATGAAAGGCGGTACTTATACTCCCGCACAAACCGTAACGTTGGGAGATGAGACGTATCAGGTGATGAGCGCGTGCAAACCGCATGACTGTGGCTCGCAACGTATCGCTGTGATGTGGTCCGAGAAATCTAATCAGATGACGGGGCTGTTCTCGGCTATTGATGAGAAAACGTCGCAAGAGAAACTCACCTGGCTGAATGTGAACGATGCGCTTTCGATTGATGGTAAAACGGTGCTGTTCGCGGCGTTGACCGGCAGCCTGGAAAACCATCCGGATGGCTTTAATTTTAAATAATTAGCGGATAAAGAAACGGAGCCTTTCGGCTCCGTTATTCAATTACGCGGCTTCAACTTTCCGCACTTTCTCCGGCAACTTTACCGGCTTCGTCGCCAGCTCTTCCGGATCAAAGTCATCAACGTTAATACTGCGCAGACGGCTTTCTTCCGCTTTCACCAGAATAGCGGCTTCATCTTTATCAATCAGCCCCTTCGTCAGCGCGTTGTGCGCCAGTTCATCCAGACGGGTAAATGGCAGATTTTTACCCAGCTCTTTACAGATCCGCTGATGAATCGGGTCGGCGGCAATCACATCCACCAACGCCTCTTCCAGTAAACCAACCGGGTTATGCTCGCTTGGCGTCAGGTACTGACCGCGACCAATACGTGAACGAGTGGCGTTCGGCACTTGTAAAATCTTCGCCATTTTATGATCCAGCTTGTCAGACGGTGCCAGATAATGACGTCCGGTCGGGAAGATCACCACATTCAGCAGCCCGGCAACCACGCGGTTCGGGAAGTTTTGCAGTAAATTGTCCATTGCCTGTTCTGCCTGATACAGCGCATCCTGTACGCCCCAGTGCACCAGCGGCAGATCGGCTTCATTACGGCCTTCGTCGTCATAACGCTTCAGAACGGCAGAGGCGAGGTAAAGCTGGCTTAAAATATCCCCCAGACGTGCCGAGATACGCTCACGACGTTTCAGGCTGCCGCCCAGCAGTGCCATCGAGACATCAGAAAGCAGGGCGAGGTTGGCGCTCAGGCGGTTCAGGTGCTGATAGTAGCGTTTAGTGGCATCGCCGGTTGGCGTGCTGCTGGTTAAACCGCGCGTCAGGCCCAGCCAGAAGCTGCGAACTTTGTTGCTACCGACGTGACCGATATGTTTGAACAACAGTTTATCGAACGCGTTGACGTCATTGTTCTTCGCCGCTTCCATCTCTTCCAGCACGTACGGATGGCAACGAATCGCTCCTTGTCCGAAGATCATCATGCTGCGGGTCAGAATGTTAGCCCCTTCAACGGTGATGGCAATCGGTGCGCCCTGGTAAGCACGCGCCAGGAAGTTGCTTTGCCCGAGCATAATGCCTTTACCGCCGGTAATATCCATCGCATCAATAATCGACTGCTGCCCGCGGTGGGTACAGTGATACTTAACGATAGCCGACAGCACGGCAGGTTTTTCGCCGAGCATAATGCCGTAGGTAATCAGCGATGCCGCAGCATCCATTACATAAGCGTTCCCGGCAATACGCGCCAGCGGCTCTTCAATCCCTTCCATCTTACCGATAGAGATTTTGAACTGACGGCGAATGTGAGAATACGCGCCCGTTGCCAGCGCTACCGATTTCACGCCGCCGGTTGAGTTGGAAGGCAGGGTGATGCCGCGGCCTACCGAGAGGCACTCCACCAGCATCCGCCAGCCTTGCCCGGCCATTTTCGGCCCGCCGATGATGTAATCGATCGGCACGAAGACATCTTTACCGCGCGTCGGTCCGTTCTGGAACGGTACGTTCAGCGGGAAGTGGCGACGACCAATTTCCACGCCCGGCGTGGTGGTTGGGATCAGCGCACAGGTAATGCCTAAATCTTCTGCACCGCCGAGTAATTTTTCCGGGTCGGAGAGTTTAAACGCCAGCCCAAGCACGGTCGCAATCGGTGCCAGCGTAATGTAGCGTTTGTTCCAGGTCAGACGCATCCCCAGCACCTGCTGGCCCTGCCATTCGCCCATGCAGACAATCCCGGTGTCCGGAATCGCGCCCGCATCGGAACCCGCTTCCGGGCTGGTCAGTGCAAAGCAGGGGATCTCCTGACCACGCGCCAGACGCGGCAGATAGTGATCTTTCTGCTCGTCAGTGCCGTAATGTTGCAACAGTTCGCCCGGGCCTAATGAGTTTGGCACGCCGACGGTAATCGCCAGGATCCCGCTCACGCCAGAGAGTTTTTGCAGCACACGAGACTGGGCATAAGCTGAGAACTCCAGTCCGCCGTACTCTTTTTTGATAATCATCGCGAAGAAGCGATGCTCTTTAAGGTACGCCCACAACTCCGGTGGCAGATCCGCCAGCTCATGAGTAATCTGGAAATCATTCGCCATCCGGCAGGCTTCTTCTACCGGGCCGTCGAGAAACGCTTGCTCTTCAGCGGTCAGGCGCGGCTGCGGATAGTTATGCAGCTTTTTCCAGTCCGGCTTGCCCTGGAACAAGTCGCCCTCCCACCAGGTGGTGCCCGCATCAATCGCTTCTTTCTCAGTGCGCGACATCGGCGGCATCACCTTACGGAAACCGCGAAATACCGGCGCGGAAATCATCGACTTACGCATAGGCGCAAAGTTAAATGGCACGAGGATAATGGTCAGAGGCACCAGTACCCACGCCGACCACAGACCAGCAACGCCGAGGGCGGCTGTCCAGGCGAGCAAAATCAGACTGCTGATAAATAAGCTCACGCGGTGATAGAACAACGCGCCGAGCAGGACAACCGTAGCGAGAATACTCAAAATCATCATAACGAAAAGCCCCTTACTTGTAGGAGGTCTGACCACTTGTGATGATATGGTTGTAGTGGATGTAAAAACATTTAGCAATGTGTTTACAATATAATTACAACAAAGCTCACATTGTTGCTGTTTTTATCCGCACTTCAGGTCAAAAAGTCCTGGTCATAGCACCTGCCCGTACTTCTCGCTTTTGGCGGTATCCGGTACACTGCATTTTGTCTATTACATTTATGCTGAAGGATATCCTCATGTACCAGGATCTTATTCGTAACGAACTGAACGAAGCGGCGGAAACGCTGGCTAACTTTTTAAAAGATGACGCCAATATTCACGCCATTCAGCGCGCGGCGGTCCTGTTAGCAGACAGCTTTAAAGCCGGTGGCAAAGTGCTTTCCTGCGGCAACGGCGGTTCCCATTGCGACGCTATGCACTTTGCCGAAGAGTTGACCGGTCGCTACCGTGAAAACCGTCCGGGCTACCCGGCGATTGCTATTTCTGACGTTAGTCATATTTCCTGCGTCGGTAATGATTTCGGTTTCAATGATATTTTCTCCCGCTACGTTGAAGCGGTAGGTCGCGAAGGCGATGTACTGCTGGGGATCTCCACCTCCGGTAACTCTGCAAACGTGATCAAAGCGATCGCAGCGGCGCGTGAGAAGGGGATGAAAGTGATCACCCTGACCGGTAAAGACGGCGGTAAAATGGCTGGCACGGCGGATATCGAAATTCGCGTTCCGCACTTTGGTTATGCCGACCGCATTCAGGAGATTCACATTAAAGTGATCCATATCCTGATCCAGTTAATTGAAAAAGAGATGGTTAAGTAAGTCTGGCGTAGGCCGGATAAGGCGTTTACGCCGCATCCGGCACTTGTGCGCTGATGCCTGATGCGATGCTGACGCGTCTTATCATGCCTACAAATCTGTACCCGAACCGTAGGCCGAATAATTCGTTTACGCCGCATCCGACCTGAAAATTCTTAAATCAATCTTCGCCGGGGTCCATGCGCTCCCGCTGTTGTGGAGGTTACCCATGTGCGAATTGCTCGGGATGAGCGCCAACGTCCCTACCGATATCTGCTTTAGTTTCACCGGACTTGTACAGCGTGGTGGTGGAACCGGGCCACATAAAGATGGCTGGGGCATTACCTTTTACGAAGGTAAAGGCTGTCGCACATTTAAAGATCCACAACCCAGCTTTAATTCCCCCATCGCCAAACTTGTCCAGGACTACCCGATAAAATCCTGTTCGGTGGTGGCTCATATTCGCCAGGCTAATCGGGGCGAGGTGGCGCTGGAAAATACTCACCCATTTACCCGCGAGTTATGGGGGCGTAACTGGACTTATGCCCATAACGGACAACTGACGGGCTACAAATCACTGGAAACCGGCAACTTCCGCCCGGTCGGTGAAACCGACAGCGAAAAAGCCTTTTGCTGGCTGCTGCATAAATTAACGCAGCGTTACCCGCGCACGCCGGGCAACATGGCGGCAGTGTTTAAATATATCGCCTCACTGGCGGATGAACTGCGGGCGAAGGGCGTTTTCAACATGCTGCTTTCGGACGGGCGCTATGTAATGGCGTATTGCTCGACTAATTTACACTGGATCACCCGCCGCGCGCCGTTTGGCGTGGCAACGTTGCTGGATCAGGATGTGGAAATCGACTTCAGCTCGCAGACCACACCGAATGATGTGGTCACGGTGATTGCGACACAGCCGCTGACGGGCAATGAAACCTGGCAAAAAATTATGCCAGGCGAATGGCGCTTATTTTGCCTCGGGGAGCGTGTAGTTTGATGCCAGTTGTGGCTGCACCACTTCGTGGCTTAACGGCTTGCTGACCACGTAACGGCCATTGGCCACAGAAACGGTCGGTGGCTTACGGGTTTGCTCAAAGTAGTCGTAGCCCGGCTTCAGCTGCTCCCAGAAGTCCTTAAAGTTGGAATATTTATGGCGCTTCATATTGGCGTCGGTCATGCGGAATGGGTAAATACTCACCTGCACGCTCGGCTGACCAAACACCAGCGCACCAGTAACGAACTGGAAGATCTCATCAATACCCTGATTGGTCATTGCGTAGCAGCCGATGGATACACAATCGCCGTGGATCATCAGGTATTTCCCTTCATAACCATGCGCACGGTCATAAGCATTGGGGAATCCAATATTAATCGCTTTGTAGTAACGGCTGTCTGGTTTTAACTGATTACGCTGGACGCTATAAAACCCTTCCGGGCTTTTGAAATCGCCCTGACGCTGTTTTGGCCCTAAGCCGCCGGAATATTTACAGATTTTATAACTGTCGAGCAGTTGATATTGCTCGCCCATTTTGACGTAAAGATCGAGCGTACGTTCTTCCTTGAAGATCTGGATGTAGACAGGGGATCCCATCAACTGCTGCTTATACTCTTTGCTCACTGGCGTGGTCGAGCTACTGCTGCCCAGCAAACCGGCAAACGAAACGCACGGGATCAACAACATCGCAAGAATTAATGCGATTTTACGCATACTGCTTATTCCTTGATAAAACGGTTACACACGCCAGGACGGCAAAATGGATCCCAAATCGGAATAGTCTGGATTTGGAAGGCTCACATTATCACCAAAAGAGTTTTACGCAAGCCTGTCGGCGCTGGGTTTACAAATTTAGCACAGGGGCAGTTTTCAATAGTCCGAAAAGCGCATGTATCATTTATTTCCTAATATTATGAAATCTCAATAGTAATATGCAAATAAGCAATTAATAATCCCGTTTACTCCTCCGGTCTTTTAAAATTCTCACCTTCATTCAGCCGGTTTATGTCTTTCATGTCTTCGTTCTTGCTCGGCAGATTTTTGCATCCAGGCGTGTTTTCGTTATGCGTTTTGCTCCCTTTACTCGCCAGCGCCACCACAACCGGGAGCAGATAAAACAGCATCCAGAATGGTTTCCTGCGCCGCTCAAGGCGAGTGACAGACGCTGGCAGGCGCTGGCGGAAAACAACCACTTTTTAAGCAGCGATCACCTGCATAACATCACCGAAGTGGCGATTCACCGCCTGGAGCAGCAGCTTGGCAAGCCTTACGTCTGGGGCGGCACGCGGCCCGATCAAGGCTTCGATTGTAGTGGGTTAGTTTTTTATGCCTACAACAAGATCCTTGAGGCGAAACTCCCGCGCACGGCCAATGAGATGTACCACTACCGTCGGGCAACGATTGTGGCGAATAACGACCTGCGCCGGGGAGATTTGCTATTTTTCCATATCCACAGCCGCGAGATTGCCGACCATATGGGGGTGTATCTGGGCGACGGTCAGTTTATTGAGTCACTGCGCACCGGGGAAACCATTCGGGTAAGCCGGTTAGCCGAACCTTTCTGGCAGGACCATTTTTTAGGCGCGCGCAGGATTTTGACGGAAGAGATGATTTTGTAGGCCGGATAAGGCGTTTACGCCGCATCCGGCGGTTGTGCACGGATGCCTGATGCGACGCTGACGCGTCTTATCATGCCTACAAATCTGTGCGTTTTTGCGAGCCGCTTTCCCGATATAACACAGCGTCATTGTCGGCCTTTCCTTTTCCTCTTACCGTTGAGAAAAAGGAGTCGCTATGTCGGAATATCGTCGTTATTACATCAAGGGGGGAACATGGTTTTTCACGGTAAATTTACGCAATCGTCGAAGCCATCTTCTGACCACCCAGTTCCAGACGCTCCGTAACGCCATTATTAACGTTAAGCGAGACAGACCTTTTGAAATTAACGCCTGGGTCGTTTTGCCGGAGCATATGCATTGCATATGGACATTACCCGAAAGCGATGATGATTTTTCCTCTCGCTGGCGGGAGATTAAAAAGCAGTTCACCCATGCTTGCGGATTGAAAAATATCTGGCAACCGCGTTTTTGGGAGCATGCCATTCGCAATACAAAAGATTATCGCCATCATGTTGATTATATTTATATAAATCCAGAGAAACATGGCTGGGTAAAGCAGGTGAGTGATTGGCCATTCTCAACGTTCCATCGCGATGTCGCGCGAGGGTTATATCCCATCGATTGGGCGGGAGACATAACGGATTTAAGTGCCGGGGAGCGTATCATTTTATAACTGTGCGCTGGTGCCGGATGCGCTTACGCTTATCCGGCCTACAAATCGTGCTTTAACGGTAGGCCGGATAAGGCGTTCACGCCGCATCCGGCAGTTATGCGCAGATGCCTGATGCGACGCTGGCGCGTCTTATCATGCCTAAAAACTTGTGCCTGAACGGTAGGCCGGATAAGGCGTTTACGCCGCATCCGGCAATTGTGCACCGATGCCGGATTCTTACATCAACGCCCCCATAATCTTCAACTCCAGCTCATCCGGCACTTCGTTATACGACAGCACATGCAGCCCCGGCGCAAACAACCTTGCATAACGCGGCAGCAAAGGGCGTAGCTGCGGCGGCACCAGCAGCACCGGATCTTTCCCCGCCGCTTTCATCTGCTCTTTCACCTGTGGCATCGTGCTCTGGAACTGGTTGAGCATATTCGGGTCAACCGGCACGCTGTCGAGCATCACTTTGCCGGCCTGTTGCGCCTGATTCACTACGTTGGTCAGCAGATTTTCCAGCTCATTATTCAGCGTATACACCGTCAGCTCCTGCTTGCGAACGAACGGATGAGTAATGCTGCGCCGCAGCGCCAGGCGCACATCGGCCGCCAGCAGAATATGATCTTTAGTCACCGTGCTACTGGCGACCAGCACGGTGGCGATGGTGACGATATCGCGCAGGGAAACGCCTTCGGTCAGCAGCGCCCGGTACACTTTCAGCAATTGGCTGTAATTGAGCGCCGCGCTTAAATCCTCCGCCAGGCGCGGTGCCATCGACGACAAACGGTTATGCAACTGCGTGATGTCATCATAGTTAAACAAATCAGGAATATAGCTGCGCACAATCTTGTTCACATGGGTGGCAATCACACTGGCGCTGTCGATCACCTGATACCCCATATTCAGAGCCTTCGCTTTCTGCGCAGGCTGGATCCAGGTGACCGGTATCCCGTACGCCGGGTCGTTCCCCAGCACGCCGTCAATCTCGCCGTAGGTTTCGCTGGAGGGCAGCGCCATCAGTTTATCCGCCGGAATATCCGCTTCATCAGCCTCAATGCCGTTGATGAAAATAGCGTACTGGCTGGGCTTGAGGCGGAAGTTTTCCCGAATGCGGATCTCCGGCAGCAGCACGCCGTTACCGTCGGAAATCACCTGCCGAACGCCGCGAATCCGCTGGGTGAGCGGGTTGCCCTGCGCTTTGTCCACCAGCGCCACCAGCTTGTAGCCGAGGCTTAAGCTGATGGGCTCGATCAGCGGAATAGTTTCCCAACTGACCTGTTGTTCGCTGGTTTCAGTGATGGTGCGGGTCAGCGTTTCGAGGCTTTTCTCTTCCGCCTCCGCCGCCTGCGGGCGTTTGCTCATCCGCCAGCCGGTAAAGCCAAGCAGGGCGCTGAACAGCAAAAACGGCAGATGCGGCATCCCCGGCACCACCGCCAGCACGAACATGATCCCGGTGGCGGTGTAGAGCACCGACGGGCTTGCCAGCAACTGGTGGCGCACGTCATGGGCGATATCGCCGTTGTCGCTGACGCGGGTGACGATAATCGCCGCCGCGGTGGAGAGCAGCAGGGAAGGGATCTGCGCCACCAGGCCGTCGCCGATGGTCATCAGCACGTATTGCTGGAAGGCGGCGTCGGCGCTCAGGTTGTATTTGAAGATGCCGATACAGACGCCGCCGCTCAGGTTGATCGCCAGAATCATCATCCCGGCGATGGCGTCTCCGCGTACAAACTTCGATGCCCCGTCCATCGCGCCGTAGAAATCGGCCTCGCTGGCAACATCTTTACGCCGGGTTTGCGCCTGCGCCTGGTTGATCAATCCGGCGTTAAGATCGGCGTCAATCGCCATCTGTTTGCCGGGCATCGCGTCCAGGGTAAAGCGGGCAGAAACCTCGGAAATACGCTCGGCCTCTTTGGTGACGACGATAAAGTTGATTGTCAACAGCGTCAGTAAATCCGAGCGTGAAAGCATTATCGCCGCGCTGCACGGGCAGTCGATTTTTAACGGTGGTGGGCTGTCGCCGTTAAATAAAATCAGCCCGTCTCATCCGCCAAAACCTGCCACCGTGGCGGTGCCGGAAGAGACGGAGAAAAAAGCGCGTGATGTGAATGAGAAAACGGCGCTGCTGAAGAAGAAATCCGCCACCGAGCTTGGCGAGTTGGCAACCAGTATCAACACCATTGCCCGTGATGCGCATATGGAAGCGAATCTGGAGATGGAGATTGTTCCCCAGGGATTACGCGTGCTGATTAAAGACGACCAGAATCGCAATATGTTCGAACGCGGCAGCGCGCAGATTATGCCGTTCTTTAAAACTTTGCTGGTGGAGCTCGCGCCAGTGTTCGACTCGCTCTATAACAAAATTATTATTACCGGGCATACCGATGCGATGGCCTACAAAAACAATATCTACAACAACTGGAACCTTTCGGGCGATCGCGCGCTTTCAGCTCGTCGGGTGCTGGAAGAGGCCGGAATGCCGGAAGATAAAGTGATGCAGGTAAGCGCAATGGCGGACCAGATGCTGCTGGACGCGAAGAATCCGCAAAGCGCGGGCAATCGGCGTATTGAGATTATGGTGCTGACCAAAAGTGCGTCCGATACGCTGTATCAATACTTTGGTCAGCATGGGGATAAAGTGGTGCAGCCGCTGGTGCAAAAGCTGGATAAGCAGCAGGTGCTTTCGCAGCGAATGCGCTAAATGCTGAATCTTTACGCATTTCTCAAAACCTGAAATCACTGTATACTTTACCAGTGTTGAGAGGTGAGCAATGCGTAAAATCATTCATGTGGATATGGACTGCTTTTTCGCAGCGGTGGAGATGCGCGACAATCCCGCTCTGCGCGATATCCCTATTGCTATTGGCGGCAGCCGCGAACGTCGGGGGGTGATCAGCACCGCCAATTATCCCGCGCGTAAATTTGGCGTACGTAGCGCTATGCCTACTGGGATGGCGCTCAAATTATGCCCACATCTCACCTTGCTTCCGGGGCGCTTTGACGCCTACAAAGAAGCCTCAAATCATATCCGTGAAATCTTCTCGCGCTACACCTCGCGCATTGAACCGTTGTCACTGGATGAGGCTTATCTCGATGTCACCGATAGCGTCCATTGCCACGGTTCTGCGACCCTCATCGCCCAGGAAATCCGCCAGACGATCTTCAACGAGCTGCAACTGACGGCATCTGCGGGCGTGGCACCAGTAAAGTTTCTCGCCAAAATCGCCTCCGACATGAATAAACCCAACGGTCAGTTTGTGATTACGCCGGCAGAAGTTCCGGCATTTTTACAAACCTTACCACTGGAAAAAATCCCCGGCGTCGGCAAAGTCTCGGCGGCAAAACTGGAAGCGATGGGGCTGCGGACCTGCGGTGATGTACAAAAGTGTGATCTGGTGATTCTGCTTAAACGCTTTGGCAAATTTGGCCGCATTTTGTGGGAGCGTAGTCAGGGGATTGACGAGCGCGACGTTAACAGCGAACGGTTACGAAAATCCGTCGGCGTGGAACGCACGATGGCGGAAGATATTCATCACTGGTCTGAATGTGAAGCGATTATCGAGCGGCTGTATCCGGAACTTGAACGCCGTCTGGCAAAGGTAAAACCTGATTTACTGATTGCTCGCCAGGGGGTGAAATTAAAGTTCGACGATTTTCAGCAGACCACCCAGGAGCACGTCTGGCCGCGGCTGAATAAAGCTGACTTAATCGCCACCGCGCGTAAAACCTGGGATGAACGCCGCGGCGGGCGCGGTGTGCGTCTGGTGGGGCTGCATGTGACGTTGCTTGACCCGCAAATGGAAAGACAACTGGTGCTGGGATTATGATGTATACTATTATGTATATTCTGGTGTGCATTATTATGAGGGTATCACTGTATGCATCGAATTCTCGCTGAAAAATCGGTCAATATCACTGAGTTACGTAAAAACCCAGCTAAATACTTTATTGATCAACCAGTTGCGGTTCTTTCTAATAATCGCCCCGCAGGATATCTCTTAAGTGCCAGCGCATTCGAAGCGTTAATGGACATGCTTGCTGAACAAGAGGAGAAAAAGCCCATAAAGGCGCGCTTTCGTCCAAGTGCTGCAAGATTAGAGGAAATTACACGCCGCGCTAAACAATATCTTAATGATATGACGGATGATGATTTCAATGACTTTAAGGAATAAGGATGCGGGTATTCAAAACAAAACTTATTCGCCTGCAACTTACAGCAGAGGAACTTGATGCGTTAACGGCGGATTTTATTTCCTATAAGCGTGACGGTGTTTTGCCAGATATATTTGGTCGCGATGCACTCTACGACGACTCGTTTACCTGGCCATTAATCAAATTTGAGCGAGTTGCTCATATTCATCTGGCAAATGTGAATAATCCATTTCCGCCACAGTTGCGCCAATTCAGCAGAACGAATGACGAAGCGCATTTGGTATATTGTCAGGGTGCGTTTGATGAGCAAGCATGGTTGCTCATTGCCATTCTGAAGCCTGAACCTCATAAACTGGCTCGAGATAACAACCAAATGCATAAAATTGGAAAAATGGCAGAAGCGTTTCGCATGCGTTTTTGAATTTATATTATGAATAACATACAAATAAGAGATTATCAGCCTGGCGATTTTCAGCAACTATGCGCTATTTTCATTAGAGCGGTTACGATGACCGTCAGTCAGCATTATTCACTACAACAAATTGCCGCCTGGGCGCAGATTGACGAATCTCGCTGGAAGGAGAAACTCGCGAAATCACAAGTGCGGGTTGCAGTTATTAATGCAAAACTGGTCGGCTTTATTACCTGCGTTGAACACTATATCGATATGTTATTTGTTGACCCTGAATACACCCGCCGTGGGGTTGCCAGCGCTTTGTTAAAACCTTTTATTAAGTCTGAATCCGAACTTACGGTGGACGCAAGCATAACCGCAAAACCCTTTTTTGAACGTTATGGTTTTCAGACAGTTAAGCAGCAGCGCGTTGAATGCCGGGGAGCGTGGTTTATTAATTTTTATATGCGTTATAAACCGCAACATTAAATCCAGCTTGCAATGAAAATAACGCCCGCCTAGTATGTGCGCGTTTTCTTATTCCACAAACTGCAAGGAGGTAAATCATGACAAATCCTTTATCAATGACTCTTTGCAGACCTTTCCAGGATTAATTCTTTTTTTCTTGCCCTGGATTCGTCTGCCATTTCCTGATTTTTTAATTGTTACTCTCAATAATTCAAGTCGCAGCACATGCAACTTGAAGTATGACGAGTCTATTTACGGAATGGTATATGGGCAATTATATTCGTCCCTTATCCGATGCGGTATTTACCATCGCATCTGATGACCTGTGGATCGAGAGTTTAGCGATCCAACAATTACACACCACGGCAAATTTACCCAACATGCAGCGCGTAGTGGGGATGCCAGATTTACACCCCGGACGCGGCTACCCGATTGGCGCAGCGTTCTTCTCCGCAGGCCGTTTTTACCCAGCACTGGTCGGCAATGATATCGGCTGTGGCATGGCGCTATGGCAAACAGATATTCTCGCTCGCAAATACAACGCCGATAAGTTTGAAAAGCGATTATCAGCTTTGGATGACGTTGCTGAAGAAAGCTGGCTGGAGGAAAACCTGCCGTCAGCATTTGCACAGCATCCGTGGCGCAGCTCGCTTGGCTCTATCGGTGGTGGCAATCATTTCGCTGAACTGCAACAAGTTGATCAAATCATCAACGCTGAACTGTTTGCACTGGCAGGTCTGGATGCGCAGCATCTGCAACTGCTGGTTCATAGCGGCTCGAGGGGGCTAGGGCAGTCTATTTTACAGCGGCATATTGCCTCGTTTTCGCATCATGGTTTGCCTGAAGGCAGTGACGACGCGCTGGCGTTTGCGCGTTTTAATCGCCACCTGATCGCTTTGCGCATAATGCAACAGGTTAAGGCCACCGGAAGTCCGGTTCTGGATGTGGCGCATAACTTTGTTAGCGCGTGTCGAATCGGTGATCAACAAGGGGTCTTACATCGTAAAGGTGCCACGCCTGATGACTGTGGTCTGGTGGTTATTCCCGGTTCACGCGGTGATTACTCCAGGCTGGTTCAGCCCGTCAGGAGTGAGGAAACATTGCATTCGCTGGCGCATGGGGCTGGGCGTAAATGGGGGCGCACCGAGTGTAAAGGGCGTCTGGCAGCGAAATACACAGCGACGCAACTCTCGCGTACTGAACTTGGCAGTCGGGTAATTTGTCGCGATAAACAACTCATCTTCGAAGAAGCGCCACAAGCCTATAAATCGGCTGAAAGTGTGGTGCAATGTCAGGGCAGGCCGGATTAATTATTCCTGTCGCGCGGCTGCGTCCGGTGCTAACGCTCAAAAACAGTGGAGGGAAAAAAGGATGATCTTGCTATAACTCTCCTCAGCGCAGGGGCCGGAAGAATGTTGTCTCGCAGTGAAAAAGGCGCTGGACAGGCTAATTAAAGAAGCTGCCCGACAAGACGTCGCGGTAACGGTGCTGGAAACAGAAACAGGCCGCTACTCTGACACGCTGCGTTCGGCGCTGATTTCTCTGGATGGCGACAACGCATGGGCGTTAAGCGAAAGCTGGTGTGGCACTATTCAGTGGATTTGCCCGAGCCCGTATCGCCCACATCACGGGCGTAAAAACTGGTTTCTGGGCATTGGGCGTTTTACCGCTGATGAGCAGGAGCAATCCGATGCGATCCGGTATGAGACGCTGCGTTCGTCGGGGCCGGGCGGTCAACATGTCAATAAAACCGACTCGGCGGTACGCGCCACGCATTTGGCATCCGGTATTAGCGTGAAGGTTCAGTCAGAGCGCAGCCAGCATGCTAACAAACGGCTGGCGCGATTGCTGATTGCCTGGAAGCTGGATCAGCAGCAATAGGAAAATAGCGCGGTGCTGAAATCACAGCGGCGAATGTTCCATCACCAGATTGAACGTGGCAACCCGCGACGAACGTTTACAGGGATGGCTTTTATCGAAGGATAATGAAGGATGAAACTGCCGGAAGGCGATTAAACGCCATCCGGCAGCAAATCAAATAATTACTTCGCCGGAATTTCTTTCAGCAGTTCAGTCAGCAGTGTCCAGTAATGACCTACGCTTTCGATGTGAACTTGCTCATCCGGAGAGTGTGGACCGGTGATAGTTGGCCCGATAGAAACCATGTCCATTTCCGGATACGGTTTTTTGAACAGACCACATTCCAGGCCCGCGTGGATAATCTGGATGTTCGGCGTCTTGTTGAACAGGCGCTGATAGGTTTCACGTACCAGATGCATCACCGGAGAATTAGCGTCCGGCTGCCAGCCAGGATATGCGCCTTTCGCTTCGGTTTTCGCGCCAGCCAGTTTACCCAGCGAATCCAGCATGCTCACCACGTAGTCTTTACCGCTGTCGATTAGTGAACGGATCAGGCAGTGAATTTCTACGTTATTGTCAGTCATGGTCACCACACCGACGTTCAGGGAGGTTTCGACCACACCTTTTGCCACGTCGGAATTGCGGATCACACCGTTCGGGGTGGCGTTCAGCAGACGAATAAAGGTATCGCGAGATTTCGCAATCAGGGCAGCTTTATCGTTCGCTACAGAGTCCAGCAACAAGGCCAGATTTTTCTCTTTCTCTGCCAGCTCGTTTTTCAGGATCTCCTGATAGGTATTCACCAGAGATTTCAGTGCGTCGACTTTATCAGCTGCGACAGCAATGGTCGCAAAGGCTTCACGCGGGATGGCGTTACGCAGTGTGCCGCCGTTGAAATCGATAAGGCGCAGGTCCAGTTCTTCTGCATGACCCGCCAGGAAGCGCACCAGCAGTTTGTTGGCATTACCCAGGCCAACGTGGATTTCACCGCCGGAGTGACCGCCTTTCAGACCTTTTAAGGTTAACTTGAAGGTTTCAAAACCAGCTGGAACCGCTTCACGATCTAAATGCAGGTTGGAGGTGAAGTCGATACCCCCCGCACAACCCATGTAGATTTCACCTTCTTCTTCGGAGTCGGTGTTAATCAGAATATCAGCCTGCAACCAGTTGCTCTGTAAGCCGAACGCACCGTCCATACCGGCTTCTTCGGTCATGGTCAGCAGCACTTCCAGCGGGCCGTGAACCACGTTTTCGTCAGCCAGAACCGCCAGTGCAGAGGCCATACCAATGCCGTTATCCGCACCCAGCGTGGTGCCGCGCGCTTTAACCCATTCGCCATCAATATAAGGCTGGATAGGATCTTTCGTGAAGTCATGCACGGTGTCGTTATTTTTCTGCGGCACCATATCGAGGTGGGCCTGTAAGACGACCGGTTTACGATTTTCCATACCTGCGGTAGCAGGTTGACGAATCAGGATATTACCTACCTGATCGCGTTCGACATGGAAACCTTTCTCTTTTGCCCAACCAACAATGTATTCAGCGAGTTGCTCTTCATGATAGGACGGGTGAGGAATAGAACAGATTTTGGCAAAAATATCCCACAGCGGCTGTGGAGATAATTGAGACAGTTCAGACACGTTAAGTCTCCTTGTCGATCACCCGCAAAACAGTATTGCAGGTCACAGGGTTAGCAGAAAATGTTGTCAACACAAGACAGGCTTGCGAGATATGTATTGAGAATACCACTTTATCCCGCGTCAGGGAGAGGCAGTGCGTAAAAAGACGCGGACTCATGTGAAATACTGGTTTTTAGTGCGCCAGATCTCTATAATCTCGCGCAACCTATTTTCCCCTCGAACACTTTTTAAGCCGTAGATAAACAGGCTGGGACACTTCACATGAGCGAAAAATACATCGTCACCTGGGACATGTTGCAGATCCATGCACGTAAACTCGCAAGCCGACTGATGCCTTCTGAACAATGGAAAGGCATTATTGCCGTAAGCCGTGGCGGTCTGGTACCGGGGGCGTTACTGGCGCGTGAACTGGGTATTCGTCATGTCGATACCGTTTGTATTTCCAGCTACGATCACGACAACCAGCGCGAGCTTAAAGTGCTGAAACGCGCAGAAGGCGATGGCGAAGGCTTCATCGTTATTGATGACCTGGTGGATACCGGTGGTACTGCTGTTGCGATTCGTGAAATGTATCCAAAAGCGCACTTTGTCACCATCTTCGCAAAACCGGCTGGTCGTCCGCTGGTTGATGACTATGTTGTTGATATCCCGCAAGATACCTGGATCGAACAGCCGTGGGATATGGGCGTCGTATTCGTCCCGCCAATCTCCGGTCGCTAATCTTTTCAACGCCTGGCATTGCCGGGCGTTGTTCTTTTTAACTTCAGGCAGGTTACAATAGTTTCCAGTAAGTATTCTGGAGGCTGCATCCATGACACAGGCAAACCTGAGCGAAACCCTGTTCAAACCCCGCTTTAAACATCCTGAAACCTCGACGCTAGTCCGCCGCTTTAATCACGGCGCACAACCGCCTGTGCAGTCGGCTCTTGATGGTAAAACCATCCCTCACTGGTATCGCATGATTAACCGTCTGATGTGGATCTGGCGCGGTATTGACCCACGTGAAATCCTCGACGTCCAGGCACGTATTGTGATGAGCGATGCTGAACGTACCGACGATGATTTATACGATACCGTGATTGGCTACCGTGGTGGCAACTGGATTTATGAGTGGGCCACCCAGGCGATGGTGTGGCAACAAAAAGCCTGTACGGAAGAAGATCCGCAACTCAGTGGTCGACACTGGCTGCATGCGGCTACGTTGTACAACATTGCCGCCTATCCTCATCTGAAAGGAGATGACCTGGCCGAGCAAGCGCAGGCTTTATCAAACCGCGCCTATGAAGAGGCCGCCCAGCGTCTGCCGGGCACGATGCGGCAGATGGAGTTTACCGTACCCGGCGGTGCGCCCATCACCGGCTTTTTGCATATGCCGAAAGGCGATGGCCCGTTCCCGACAGTATTAATGTGTGGTGGTCTGGATGCGATGCAGACGGACTATTACAGCCTGTATGAACGTTATTTTGCGCCGCGCGGCATTGCGATGCTGACTATTGATATGCCGTCGGTGGGCTTTTCTTCAAAATGGAAGCTCACCCAGGACTCCAGCCTGTTGCATCAGCACGTCTTAAAGGCGCTGCCTAACGTACCGTGGGTGGATCACACTCGCGTCGCGGCCTTTGGTTTCCGTTTCGGCGCTAACGTTGCCGTGCGTCTGGCATACCTTGAATCGCCGCGTCTGAAAGCGGTTGCCTGTCTTGGTCCGGTAGTTCATACCCTGTTGAGTGATTTTAAGTGCCAGCAACAGGTGCCGGAAATGTATCTTGACGTTCTGGCGAGTCGTTTGGGGATGCATGATGCTTCCGACGAAGCGTTACGCGTGGAGCTGAATCGCTATTCATTAAAAGTGCAAGGATTGCTGGGGCGTCGCTGCCCAACGCCAATGTTATCAGGCTACTGGAAGAACGATCCGTTCAGCCCGGAAGAGGACTCACGCTTAATCACCTCATCATCTGCTGACGGTAAATTATTAGAGATCCCATTTAACCCGGTGTATCGGAATTTTGACAAAGGTCTTCAGGAAATCACCGGCTGGATCGAAAAACGCTTGTGTTAAAAATTTGCTAAATTTTGCCAATTTGGTAAAACAGTTGCATCACAACAGGAGATAGCAATGACGTTACCGAGTGGACACCCGAAGAGCAGATTGATCAAAAAATTTACCGCACTAGGCCCGTATATTCGTGAAGGTAAGTGCGAAGATAATCGATTCTTTTTCGATTGTCTGGCTGTATGCGTCAACGTGAAACCGGCACCGGAAGTGCGTGAATTCTGGGGCTGGTGGATGGAGCTGGAAGCGCAGGAATCCCGTTTTACCTACAGCTACCAGTTTGGTCTGTTCGATAAAGCAGGCGACTGGAAGAGTGTTCCGGTAAAAGATACTGAAGTGGTTGAACGACTGGAGCACACCCTGCGTGAGTTTCACGAGAAGCTGCGTGAACTGCTGACGACGCTGAATCTGAAGCTGGAACCGGCGAATGATTTTCGTGATGAACCGGTGAAGTTAACGGCGTGAGTGAAATGTGCCGGATGCATCACATCCGGCAATATTCATTAAAACTGATACGTCATCCCAACCGCGACAGTATCATCATTATTAATATTCAGCTTATTATCGCTATCCAGTTGGTTGATTTTATAATCAACAAACGCTGACATATTTTTGTTGAAATAATACGTAGCACCGACGTCGATATAATTGACCAGATCTTCATCACCGATGCCCTCAATATCTTTCCCTTTCGATAAGACATAACCCAGCGATGGACGCAGACCAAAGTCAAACTGGTATTGAGCGACCGCTTCAAAGTTCTGTGTCTTATTGGCAAAGCCGCCAGTTATTGGCGTCATTTTGCGTGTTTCAGAATAGAAAGTTGCCAGATAAATATTATTGGCATCGTATTTCAGACCTGTTGCCCATGCTTCTGCACGCTTGCCTGTGCCACGGCTTTGCAGGTTCTGCTCGTTGGTGCGATCTGAGTTGGTATAGGCCCCACTAATGGCGAAATCGCTGCCGCCAAAGTCATATGTCAATGACGTGCCGAAGCCATCGCCGTTTTGCTTTTTAACGTCGCGGTTTTCGTTTTTCCCTTGATATTGCAGGGTTAAGTTCAGGCCATCGATAACGCCGAAGAAGTCGGTGTTCCGATACGTCGCCAGACCGCTGGCGCGTTTGGTCATAAAGTTGTCGGTCTGCGCCGAGGAATCGCCACCAAATTCCGGGAACATATCGGTCCAGGCTTCCACGTCATACAACGCGCCCAGGTTACGACCATAATCGAAAGAACCCAAATCTTTATATTTCAACCCGGCAAAAGCGAGACGCGTTTTTTGCTGTGCAGTATCACTCTCCGCTTTATTTCCGGCAAACTCCGCTTCCCACCGACCATAACCAGTCAGTTGATCGTTAATTTGAGTTTCACCTTTAAAACCAAAACGGATATAACTCTGGTCGCCATCTTTACTGGCGTTATCACTCATATAATGCATGGCTTTAACTTTGCCATAGACATCCAGTTTATTACCGTCTTTATTATATATTTCTGCAGCCTGTACAGATGCAGATGCCACAATGCCCATCACCACTAATGCCAGAGTGCTCTTTTTCATTTTCATTCCTGATTTTAATTAACGCGCGAATATTCAGCGGGAGAGCCCCGTTGAAAACAGGAAAGTTTTTAACCTGAGATTGTTAAAGATATATTACAGATTAATGATATTCTGAAAATGGGTAATGCTGCCAACTTACTGATTTAGTGTATGATGGTGATTTTAAGGTGCTTGCGTGGCTTCCATTTCCATCAG
>NZ_JBDYCV010000052.1:0-28576 GCF_040495915.1 Shigella sp. FJ200513
GTGGAGCTGCATGACAAGGTCATCGGGCATTATCTGAACATAAAACACTATCAGTAAGTTGGAGTCATTACCAAAAATTATACTAAGATTTTAGAGAATGATTTTGAACACCCTTCAATACGACGAAAAATAGCATCGCTAAGTAATTTAGGGGTAGATGAGTGGATTCCTCCGGTTATGGCATTCATGAATCGAATGGCTCGTACAGAAGATTTTAATTTAGATGATTTTTCTCAATTTATTACCGCCTTTGAGAAGGTATATATGCATGGGTGGTTAAAAAAACAAATTAAAAGCCAAAGAGAAATGGTTTGTTATTCTGCTCTGGTAGCAATAAATAATGATATGCCTTTTGATTCTGTGATAAATCAGATAAACCAACATGCAGATAATTCAGGTTTTATAGCTGCTCTGGATGAAGATTTATATGAGCCTCGTCCGAATCAAGTGAACTTAATAAAAGCAATTTTGCTTCGCTTAGATATGGAGCAACAAGATGAGAGCGTGATTAAAACCTATACGGGGAGAATCACAATTGAGCATATTCTTCCTCAAGCATTAGTTAATGAATACTGGATTAATAGATTCCAACCTCAAGAGCATGTCTACTGGCTGCATAAAATAGGTAATTTAACACTCATAAGTGGTTCCAAAAATTCTGAAACACAACACTATGATTTTATCAAAAAGAAATCTATTTATGAGAAACTTAATAGTAAAAGCTCTTTTTATTTAACAAAAGATGTTTGTAATTCTTCAGAATGGGGATTGGCTGAACTGAAAATGAGACATGAAAAAATGAAAACGCAATTGAAGAAGCTTTGGTTGGTCTGACATATCTAAAGAGTTCCACTCGTAATAATGTTGCGGTGGAACTCTCAAAAAGTTGATCTTTCCCGAACTTACTTCCTCAATCCCGCAAACGCCGCCCGAATCTCTTCCTCCGGCAACTGAATCCCGATAAACACCATTGTGCTATGCGGTTTTTCATCGCCCCACGGCCTGTCCCAGTCGGCGCTGTAGAGGCGCTGGACGCCCTGGAACAGCAGGCGGTTAGGTTCGCCGTCAATCCACAGCATCCCTTTGTAACGCAGCAGTTTATCCGCCGATTCCAGCAGCAGGTTTTCCATCACGCGGGAAACTTCGCTGATATCTACCGGGTAATCCAGTTCCACCACAATTGACGAAATATCGTTTTGTTTATCCGCGATAAAGTGGAAACGCGGTTTGGTGCTGACGACGTTCTCTTCCAGCATAAAACCGTTGGTGTTGAACAGCAGGCCCAGGTCGATGTCGCCGTGGGTGACGGTGTAGACCGGTGCGCGGGCGTTGATGCGCGCCAGGCGTTCACGCAGTTTCTCTGCTTCGCCTGCGACGTCGGTTTTAGTCAGCAGAATACGGTCGGCGTAGCCCACCTGGGACTGGGCGATGGTGAACTGGTTCATCTGCTCATCGGCATGTACCGCATCCACCAGCGCAATCACGCCGTCCAGCAGGTAGAGCTGGCATAAAATCTCATGGGAGAAAAAGGTCTGAATAATCGGGCCGGGATCGGCCATGCCGGTGCATTCAATCACCAGACGATCGAACTGAATATTGCCCTTGTCGAGATTATCCAGCAGGTCGAGTAGTGCGTCCTCCAGCTCGTTGGAGCGCGAACAGCAGATGCAGCCGTTGGTCAGCGTTTTGATCTGCGTGGCGCGGTCGCCAATCAGTTGGTCATCAACGGAGACTTCGCCGAATTCGTTTTCAATCACGGCAATCTTGTAGCCGTGTTGTTCGTTAAGAATATGGCGCAGCAGGGTAGTTTTGCCCGCGCCTAAAAAACCGGTGAGTAGGGTAACTGCAATCGGGTTCATGCTCTCTCCATTAACAACAGCGCATACCGCCTTTACCATCGCCGCCGTAGCGCGCGTTCTGGCGTTCGCGGAAGAATTCTTCATAGCTCATGTACGGCTTGTCGGGATGGTTGGTCTTCATATGCTCGACGTAGTTGTCGTAGTCTGGAATACCAATCAACATCTTCGCCGCCTGGCCGAGATATTTTTTTGCCTGTCCTAAGTTACCAAACATAGTTCACTCTGATAAGAACAAAGCCCCGCCGAAGCGGGGCTAAACACGGTTAGTGGTGCGAAGAGATCTTCACGCCGCCTTCCGGGATTGGAACGTACGGTGTTTCTTTGTCAGTACGTTTGTCGCTGTTACGCACCGCAAGCCAGGTTTTGAAACCGTAGAAGATGATGCTGTACACCACAATCAGGAACAGAATACTCAGGCCTGCGTTGGTGTAGTTGTTCACAACGATGTGGTTCATGTTGGCAATCTGCTGCGCCGTCAGGTCAGTACCGTTAGCAATCTTCTCTTTGTACTGGCTTGCCATGTAGAAGAAGCCTTCCATCTGCGGGTTGGTGCTGAACAGTTTCAGACCCAGCGCCCAGGTGGTGCAGATAAGCAGCCATACAGCCGGAACAACAGTTACCCAGATGTATTGGGTGCGCTTCATCTTAATCAGCACAACGGTGCCCAGTACCAGCGCTACGGCTGCCAGCATCTGGTTGGAGATACCGAACAGCGGCCACAGGCTCTTAACGCCGCCCAGCGGATCGACCACGCCCTGATACAGCAGGTAGCCCCACAGACCCACACAGCCCGCAGTACCGATGATACCGGCAACCAGAGAGTCGGTTTTTTTCAGGAACGGGATGAAGTTACCCAGCAGGTCTTGCAGCATAAAGCGGCCAGAACGGGTACCCGCATCCAGCGCGGTCAGGATGAACAGGGCTTCGAACAGAATACCGAAGTGATACCAGAAGCCCATGTCAGCCATCGGCAGCACTTTGTGGAACACGTGAGCGATACCTACCGCCAGCGTCGGCGCACCACCTGCACGGTTCAGGACAGAAGGCTCACCAATGTCTTTCGCGGTTTGCAGGATCTGCTCTGGCGAAATCACGAAGCCCCAGGAGCTGACGGTCGCTGCCGCGTGTGCGGTAACGTCTTTCAGCTGCGCCATGATGATCGGCGCGTTCTCGCCACCCATTTCATGCAGGTTAGGCATGGTGATGCCAAGGCCAGCAGGCGGGGTGTTCATCGCGAAGTAAAGACCCGGTTCGATGATGGACGCTGCAACCAGCGCCATAATCGCCACGAAGGACTCCATCAGCATTGCGCCGTAGCCAATGAAACGCGCGTCGGTTTCGTTAGCCAGCAGTTTCGGCGTCGTACCGGAAGAGATCAGCGCGTGGAAGCCAGATACCGCACCACAGGCGATGGTGATGAACAGGAACGGGAACAGAGCGCCTTTCCACAGCGGGCCAGTACCGTCAATGTACTGGGTCATCGCAGGCATTTTCAGTTCCGGGTTCAGCACCACGATACCCAGCGCCAGGCCGACGATAACGCCGATTTTCAGGAAGGTTGCCAGATAGTCGCGCGGTGCGAGGATCAGCCACACCGGCAGCAGTGCGGAAACAAACGCATAGCCAATCAGCGCGAAGGTAATGGTGGTGTCTTTAAAGGTCAGTGCCGGACCCCAGTACGGATCGTGAGCAATCACGCCACCGAAGTAGATAGAGGCAACCAGCAGCACGATACCAATAACAGAGACTTCACCCACACGCCCCGGACGGATAAAGCGCATGTAGATACCCATAAACAGCGCAATCGGTACGGTTGAGCAAACGGTGAAGACACCCCACGGACTTTCGGCCAGGGCTTTAACCACAATCAGCGCCAGAACGGCGAGGATGATGATCATGATTAAGAAACAGCCAAACAGCGCGATAGTCCCCGGTACTGGCCCCATCTCTTCTTTGATCATCTCACCGAGAGATGCGCCGTTACGGCGAGAGGAGATAAACAGCACCATAAAGTCCTGTACCGCACCGGCCAGCACTACCCCCGCCAGCAGCCACAGCGTGCCAGGCAGGTAGCCCATCTGCGCGGCGAGAACCGGTCCCACCAGCGGACCAGCACCGGCGATAGCGGCGAAGTGGTGACCAAACAACACGTAACGGTTGGTCGGAACGTAGTTCAGACCGTCGTTGTTAATAACCGCAGGCGTCGCGCGCGTGGGGTCGAGTTTCATCACCTTCTGGGCGATGTACAGACTGTAGTAGCGATACGCCACCAGATACACCGACACAGAGGCGACCACGATCCACAGGGCGCTGACGTGCTCCCCCCGACGTAATGCAACTACCGCGAGGCAGAATGCACCGATGATTCCGAGAATCACCCAGGGTATGTGCTTGAATAGTTTTTTCGTATCCATAGTAAAACCTGGCATTTTACTCGTCGTCTTTTGGCTTACAGGTGCGGCAGCTGCGTTCGTTCACCTCTGACACTTACTTTTGTAAGCTCCCGGGGATTCACTCACTTGCTGCCTTCCTGCAAACCAAAATCCATAGAGTAATTTGTTAATCATAGGCCGAAGCCGTTCTAGGTTTGCGTTGCGTTTGAGGAGGTAAATTGACCGCTATCCTGCAGTGATGTTGCCAGAGATACGTGCGCGTAAAGTAAGGTAAATAACTGAGTGGTTATTTTAGGGATGTAAGCGGTCAGGAATGGCGGTGAGCGGTTGGGCAAGAATTATTCATCGGGTAGATATGTGATTGAGATCACAATAAAAATGCCCCTTCGACGAATGCGTGAAGGGGCTGGAGCTTAAATCGCAGCTTCCATTTCCAGCATCACCGGATGGAAACGGCGTTTAAAGTAAATAAGTCCGTGACCTTCTGCACTGAGGATGATGTTTTTAATCTCCACCAGATACACCAGATGTGTGCCAATCGCCTGCACATCGCGGATCTCTCCTTCAAGACTGGCCAGCGAACCTTTTAGCACCGGCTGCGCCAGCGGACCTTTTTGCCAGCATGAGAGGCTAAAACGCTCTTCCATCGCCATGCCTGTCATGCCCGCGAAGTGGCGCGCCATCAGTTCCTGCTCATGGTTGAGGACGTTGACGCACAACTTGCCGTTGCCCTGAAAAACCGGGTTCATCGCACTGTTGGCGTTAATGCACACCATCAGCGACGGTGGTGTATCCGTGACCGAGCAGACAGCCGTTGCCGTAATCCCGCATTGTCCGGCGTCGCCCTCGGTGGTGATAATATTTACCGCTGCCGACAGGCTGGCCATCGCGTCATGAAAGCGCAGGCGTTGTTCATCTAATTGCATCTTAACCTCCTGCTGCGTTATTTCAGCAGCTTATCCAGCATGTTGATATCGTCGTTGTTGTGCAGGTGCGGCACAGTCCAGCCGTTCTGGTCGTATTCCGACAGGCAGCGATCAACCATCGCCATCATCTTGTCCATATTGCCGGAGCTTTGTGCCTGGCGCAGACATTGCAGGCGAATCTCATCCTGGCTACCGGAGTAGTTGATTTCATACAGCTCGTGACGACCACCAAATTCGCTGCCAATGGCGTCCCACATCAGTTTGAGGATCTTGATGCGCTGGACGTGATCCATACCGTTCGAACCGCGCACATACTTCGCCAGATACTGGTCGATCTGCGGATTGTTCAGGTCACGGGCACTGGAAGGGAGGTAGATCAGGCCACTGGTAACGTTGCGTTCTATAATGTTTTTGATCTTCGCGTAGGCCATTGGTGCCAGTACGCGATAGGTTTGCAGTGCGGCATGATCCGGTAAATAAGCCCCGTTGACCCACGGCGTCGCTTCTGAACACATCGAGTCACTCAATGCCCAGAAGGTGTTGCGCCACGCCACCACTTCACCGAGATCGGCCTGCACACCACGGAACTCCAGGGTGCCGGTACATTCGAGTGATTTTTTCAGCAGTGCCGTAATGAAGTCGAGTTTCACTGCCAGGCGCACACAGGCTTGCAGCGGATACATACGGGCGAAACCGCCTTCCATCGTCCAGCGACGGCAGCGATCAAAATCGCGGTAGATCAGCACGTTTTCCCATGGGATCAGTACGTTATCCATCACCAGAATCGCATCGTTCTCATCGAAGCGGCTGGAGAGCGGGTAGTCGTATGGCGAGCCGGTAGCACCCGCGACCATCTCATAAGAGGCGCGGGAGATTAATTTCACGCCATCGGCATCCATTGGCGCAACGAACATCAGTGCGAAGTCCGGGTTTTCGCCCATCACTTGTGCCGAGCCGAAGCCAATCATGTTGTAGTGAGTCAGCGCCGAGTTGGTGGCAACCACTTTCGCACCGCTGACGATAATCCCGGCGTCAGTCTCTTTTTCCAGCTTGATGTAAACGTCTTTCACTTTATCGGTCGGCAAATGACGATCGGTGGGTTAACAATCGCGTGGTTAAAGTAGAGGCCAGTTTCCTGAATACGGGTATACCAGTTACGGGCGTTCTGCTCGAACTGACCGTAAAAGCCCGGATTCGCGCCCAGTGCGCAACCGAAAGCGGCTTTGTAGTCTGGGGTACGGCCCATCCAGCCATAGCTCAGGCGTGACCATTCAGCGATGGCGTCGCGTTGCTGGCGCAGGTCGTCGGCACTTTTCGCCACGCGGAAGAATTTATGGGTATAGCCGCCGCTGCCGGTGTCGGTGTTCCAACACAGAGAGTCCTGCATCTCCGGTTTGTGCAGCGCGTCGTACAGTTGGGCAACAGACGCTGCCGCATTACGAAATGCCGGATGAGTGGTGACGTCTTTCACTCGCTCGCCATAGATATAGATCTCGCGACCATCCTGCAGGCTTTTCAGATACTCTTCCCCGGTGAAAGGACGTTGGGTACTGGCGCGGAAATCTTCTGGTTTCATGTCGACCTCTACAGTATTAATCGGAATACGATTGTTAATTTTGTGTGTTGTTTTTGTTATTTAATTGAAGCGTTGAACGCGGTTGTCGGGAAGAGACGTTTCAGGCGAACGTTGGTACTTTTCGACAGCAAGGTGGAGTTAAATAGTAAACTGCGATCGTGATCAACTTACAGTAAGGCAAATCATAATATTCCCCGCTAACAAGGGCTAACGGGGACGGAATTTTTTATGGGGCGAATGGAATGGTAATCGTCATATTTTCATGACCAACGACGATAGGACCTGAATAGTTTTCTGTGCTTCTTGCTTCCATGTTTCATCCGGAACGGTGATTGGTACCAGGTGGCTAAGGATGAGTTTTTTCACTTTTGCTTCATTGGCAATTTTGCCTACATCCTCAATAGTCGTATGGTGAGAAGCAATGGCTTTTGCCAGTGTTTTACCATTGCCAATACTGTCTGCCAGCTTAGCGACGGAGGGCTCATGTACGGCCTCATGCACAAGTATATCAGCGCCTTCTGAGAAAGTTGCCAGTGGGGGAAAGTACGAGGTATCTCCTGAGAAGACAATTCGCTTGCCTTGTGTGTCGAAGCGATAAGCAAAAGCCTCACCGTCAGGGAAAGGAGAATGAGGGACCTTTAATGCAGTCACGGTCACGGTATCATCTTTATAAACTACGCCTTCACCAACATCTTGAGCTGTAACGAGTTTGCGAGGATCGGGTTTTCCTTCTTCTTCCATACGCAGTGTGATGTCCCGATCGAAGACCTGCCAACTGGCAGCGGTCATGGCTCGGGTGCCTGGCGGACCGAATACATGAATAGTTTTGTCCTGCAGACCGCTAGCCCATGCATTCATTAAGACTGATGGATAGTCCAGAATATGATCACTGTGTAAATGGGTGAGTAAAATATTATCAATCTGGCGCAGTGGAATATTATTTTTTACCAGTTGTAAGCTGGCCCCGTAACCAGCATCAATTAACCAGGTTTTATTGCCAATAATAAGTGCCGTTGCCATCGGTAAACGGTCAGCTTTTAATAAAGAAGGGCCACCTTTCGTTCCAAGTAGTACAATTTTCATTTATTGCGGTTCGGAGGCGTAGGTGAATGCCACTGGCGCAATCAGGCACGCCACAAATAGTGAGCGTAAAGATATTTTCATGTCGAGTCTCTCAGGTTGATAAATGGTCAGCGACCACGGAATTGTGTTGGTGAGCAACCCATCATTCGGTTGAAAAAACGGGCGAAATAGGCGGGATCTTTGTAGCCAAGATCAAGGGCTATCTGATTGATGCTTTGCTCGCTATAGAGCAGAAGCCGTCTGGCTTCCCGGCTCACTCGTTCGAAAATCAATCTCTTCGGCGATTGATTGGCAAAACGTCGGCACAGCTCGGTAAGCCGTGATTCACTCATACCGAGCATTGTTGCATATTCAGGGACCATTAAATGTTGGCGATAATTTTCGTCAATCAGCCGATTAAACTTCTGGAATAAACACATCTCGCCGCGCACGCTGCATGTTGAAATATCATTTGGTGGTGCTTCACGCAGTAGGATTGTAAAAATACTTTGCGCCAGTGATTGCAATAGAATTTCCCGTCCTTGCTTATTTTGTTGAAACTCCAGGGATATTATCGGCCAATAATGATTTAATGCCGCCAGTGTATGTTCCATTCCCTCCAGTGACAGACAGATACCTTGTAGCATTGCGGCATCTCCACTACCAGGCCAGAGCTTTTCTACCAGGGGCCAAATTAACTCCTGACGTACGGTCAGAACATGCCCATCGCTATCAGGATCAGTAAAGAAA
Source organism: Shigella sp. FJ200513 (assembly GCF_040495915.1). Lineage (NCBI taxonomy): Bacteria > Pseudomonadati > Pseudomonadota > Gammaproteobacteria > Enterobacterales > Enterobacteriaceae > Shigella > Shigella sp. FJ200513. The sequence goes on from NZ_JBDYCV010000052.1 coordinate 8,567, forward strand.
GTATGTGGCACCGATGGTGGTGTTAGTACAAAAAGCGGTGCGCGCACAGAATAGAAGTGCTCATCCAGTTGTAAAGTAATGCGTCCAGTGACCAGATAATGGAGTTGAAAATATCTATCGTGCCAGTGAGGGCGCATATCGCGTCCAAAGAAATTCGCTAACCGGGCAAATGTTTCATAATGCACATCTTCACCAGCGTAGCGGGCATCATATTCCCGGACCAAATCAATATTTTCATAACCATGTTCAAAGATAGCTTCACTGGACATCATGACTCCTTATTGCGGTTTTGGTGCGATAAGTTCAGATGAAAGAGAGTGTTCCCGACTCCCCATAGGGATTCGGGTCATGACTAACGCGCCCAGTACCAGCAATCCTGCTACAAACCACAAACCTGAGCTAAAACTGCCGGTTGCATCTTTCAAAATACCGATAAGTAATGGACTGACTGCTGAACCTACATTGCCGACAGCATTGATGACAGCCATCGCAACGGCACGCGATTGCAAGCTTATAACTTGATCCGGTGTTGTCCAAAAGATAGTCATCGCGGTAAATGATCCCATTGAGGCCATAATGATGCTGCTCAGTTGAATGAGGCTGTGATCTGTCGCAGAAGCGAGTAACCATCCGGCAGCGGCAAACAGGTAGGGAAGAATCGTATGCTTTTTGCGTTCTTTAAGACGGTCGGAACGACGACTCCACCAGATCATGCCAAAAATTGTGCAGAATTGGGGGATGGCCGCCAGCAAACCAATCATGATGTTGCTACTGCCAGTATTGAAACTCTGTAGGATTTGCGGCGTCCAGATATTAATCGCACTCAGAGTATTAGTCGGGCAAAAATAAGCAAGTGTATATAGCATGATGGCTGGGGTCAGGACTTCACGTAAGGTTGAGCGTGGAACAGATGCATGGGCAAATGCACTCTCTTGTTCACGGAGAATCATCGTTTTTAAAGCCTGTTTTTCGTTTTCATCAAGCCAGGTCGCCTGGTCTGGTGTGTCGTTGAGATAAAACCAGGTGACGACACCAAGAATGACCGATGGCAGACCTTCCAGCAAAAAGAGCCATTGCCAGCCTTTTAGATTCCACAGTCCATCCAAGGCCAGAATGTAGCCTGAAAGGATCAATCCCAGCATCATAGTGACTGGCATCGCTATCATAAATAAGGCATTGGCTCTGGCCCGATGATATGCCGGGAACCACCAGGTCAGATAAACCAAAATACCAGGTAAAAAACCCGCCTCAGCAATACCAACCAGCATACGCAGTAGATAGAGTGTTTCGGGGCTTGTTGCAAACATTGTGCAGGTGGAAGCAATTCCCCAGACCACCATGATCCCAGCGATCCATCGACGAGCGCCAATTTTCGCTAACATCATATTACTGGGGATCCCGCACATGACGTACGTGACATAAAAGAGTGTTGCGGCGAGGCCAAACATTGTGGACGTCAGGCCAAGATCCTTGCCCATTGTCAGTCCGGCAAATCCTATATTGATGCGATCAAGAAACGAAAAAACAAACAGAATAAAAAGAAAAATGATTAGGCGACGAAATAATTTATTAATGACACGATGTTCAATTTCAACAGTTTTATTATCTTTATATTGCAGGGTAGAGGTCGTCATGATGCGCTCCACATCGTACGTTTAGTAGACAGAGTTGTTGTTTTGCTTCGCCATCGAAATAGAAGAACTATTACCAAACCGTGCTGCCAGCGCTTCGGCGGCGCGGGCGAGCAGGGTGGTGTCAACGCCGACGGCGACAAACAGCGCGCCCAGTTCCAGATAGCGTTTTGCCAGTTGCTCATTGGCGATCAGGATCCCCGGCGCTTTGCCCGCTTCGCGGATCTGCACGATCGCCTGCTCAATGGCGGCCTGTACTTCCGGGTGCTGCGGATTACCGGCATAACCCATATCGGCGCTCAGATCCGCCGGGCCGATAAACACGCCGTCGACCCCTTCCACGTCCAGAATCTGCGGTAAGTTCTTCATTGCCTCACGCGTTTCGATCTGCACCAGCACGCACATTTGATCGTTGGCTTTTTGCAGGTAATCAGGAATGCGATTCCAGCGCGAGGCGCGAGCCAGCGCACTGCCCACACCGCGAATACCGGCGGGGGGATAACGGGTGGCGCGTACCGCTTTACGGGCTTCGTCGGCGTTTTGTACCATCGGCACCAGTAAGGTTTGTGTGCCTACGTCCAGCAGTTGTTTGATTTGCACCGGATCGTTCCACGATGGGCGTACCACTGGCTGGCTGGGGTAGGGCGCAATCGCCTGTAGTTGGGTGAGCACGGTTTGCACGTTATTCGGCGCGTGCTCACCGTCGATCAATAACCAGTCGAATCCTGGTCCGGCCAGTAACTCCGCGCTGTAGCTGCTGCTCAGCCCCAGCCATAATCCAATCTGCGGACGGCCTGCTTTCAGCGCCGCTTTAAAACTGTTTTCCATCGTTCTCTCCTTAAACAAAGCGGCAGCTAATGGAGCCCATGTTGCCGTAATCGACGTGGAAGGTGTCGCCCTTACGCGCCGGAACCGGGAGGGTGAACGAACCACCGAGAATGATTTGCCCGGTTTCCAGTTGTACGTCATACGGTGCGAGTTTGTTCGCCAGCCAGGCCACGCCGTTTGCCGGATGATTCAGCACACCAGCGGCGACGCCGGTTTCTTCAATCACGCCATTGCGATACATCAGGGCGGAGATCCAACGCAGATCCAGTTCGTCTGGTTTGATCGGACGACCTCCGAGGATCACTCCGGCGTTGGCGGCGTTATCGGAAATGGTGTCGAATACTTTGCGCGGGCGCTGGGTTTCCGGATCGATGTTGTGGCAGCGAGCGTCGATCAGCTCCAGCGCCGGGATCACATAGTCCGTGGCGTTGTAAACGTCGAACAGCGTGCAGTTTGGCCCACGCAGCGGTTTTGCCAGCACAAAAGCCAGCTCCACTTCAATGCGCGGCACGATAAAGCGATCGGTCGGGATATCGCTGCCATCGTGGAAGAACATGTCGTCCAGCAGTGCACCGTAATCCGGTTCGCTGATCTGCGAGCTTGCCTGCATCGCTTTCGAGGTCAGACCGATTTTGTGGCCTTTCAGCGTGCGACTTTCGGCGATTTTCAGGCGAACCCATTCGCGCTGCACGGCGTAGGCGTCTTCGATGGTGATCTCCGGGTAATCCAGCGAGATCGCGCGGATCTGTTCGCGCTGTTTTTCTGCCTGATCCAGACGCTGGGCGATCAGGGTGTGGGTGTGTTTATCGAACATAGCGATATCCTGTGGCATTGCCGGATGCGGCAGCGCCTTATCATCCGGCCTGGAAGCTGGTGCAAATTTATTTAAACAACGCGTGTACGTTGTTCTGTTTGAAATTCAACGTCGGGTGCAGCTCTGCAATCTCAAATGAAAGCGCTAGGTAACGGCTCTCCATCAGTGAGGCGAAGTGCGTTTTAATCAGATCAAACAGCATTTCGCCCACTTCCTGACGGCTTTCCAGACTGCGTCCGCTGCCGATTTTTAGCGTCATATGCACAAAGGCGTAATCGTGCTTGCCATCAGCCATTTGCCAGGTATCGATCCAGTGCGCCCGGCTACGTATTCCCCCAAGCGGAAAAATCCCCGTTGCCGCCAGTGCAGTGTTAACACTGGCAAACAGCTCAGGTAAGCGGGCTTCTTCACGAATATTTTCAGTACATTCCACGATAAAGTGCGGCATAAAACGTCCTTACGCGGGCAGCGGGAAAACAGCGTTAACCTGACCGGTGCCAGAGCTTGGGAACAGCTCGGTAATAAACTCCACCTTGCCGTCGTATTTATCCCAGCCGAGCATCCCCAGCAGCATCACCGTGTCGTGCATATTGCCTTCGCCGTAGCAGTAGTCGGCGTACTCCGGCAGCATATTGCAAAACTCTTTGAACTGGCCTTCGCGCCACAGCTTCACCACACGCTCGTCCATCTGGCGGTCGAACTCGCGGGTGTAGCTGTTCATCCCTTCTTCCGCACGCTGATCGTCAATAAAGCGGTGCGATAACGAACCGCTGGCAAGGACCGCCACGGTGCCGTCGTACTGTTCGATCGCTTTCAGAATCGCTTCGCCCAGCTTGCGGCTGTCGGCAAAATCGTGAACCGTGCAGAAAGCCGAAATGGAGACCACTTTGAAGTGCTTGTCTTCATTCATGTAGCGCATCGGTACCAGCGTGCCGTATTCCAGTTTCAGGCTGGGAATATTGTGCGCTTTTGCCCGCACGCCGAGCTTTAAGGCTTCCTCGGCAATTAGCTGCCCCAACTCCGGGTTGCCCTCGTAGTTGTAGGTCATGTCGCGAATAAAATGCGGCAGCTCGTTGCTGGTGTAGACGCCTTCAAAATGGTCTGCACAGTTGATGTGATAAGCACTGTTGACCAGCCAGTGAGTATCGAAAACGATAATGGTATCGACGCCCATTTCCCGGCAACGCTTGCTGATCTCTTTATGCCCGTCGATCGCACCCTGGCGACAACCGTGGTTTTTTCCTGGTAGTTCAGAGAGATACATCGACGGTACGTGCGTGATCTTGGCGGCTAACGCTAACTTACCCATATCAGACTCCCCATTTCGGAATTGGATGGTCGCCCATGGAAATGCAGACGTTCTTCATTTCCGCGAACACTTCGAAGCTGTACTCACCGCCTTCACGCCCGGTGCCGGAGGCTTTTACGCCGCCAAATGGCTGGCGCAGGTCGCGCACGTTCTGGGTGTTGACGAACACCATGCCTGCTTCAATGCCACGCGCCAGGCGTAACACTTTGCTGACATCCTGTGTCCAGATGTACGACGCGAGGCCGTACTCCACGTCGTTTGCCAGGCGTAAGCCTTCGGCTTCGTCTTTAAACGGCAGCAGGCAGGCGACCGGCCCGAAAATCTCTTCCTGGGCAACGCGCATACGGTTATCTACGTCCGCCAGCACCGTTGGGCGCAGGAAGTTGCCGCCTTTCAGGTGCGCAGGCAGGTCGGACGGTTTATCCGGGCCGCCCGCCAACAGGGTTGCGCCTTCTTCAATGCCGAGACGGATATAGCCGGAGACTTTTTCCCAGTGTTGCTGACTGATAAGCGCCCTAACCTGGGTATTCGGATCGTTCGGATCGCCCACGCGCAGACGGTTGGCGCGTTCGGCAAAGCGTTTAACGAATTCTGGATAGATGCTCTGCTGAATAAAGATGCGCGAACCGGCGGTGCAGCGTTCGCCGTTGATTGAGAAGATGGTGAACAGGGCGGCGTCCAGCGCACGCTCAATATCGGCATCTTCAAAAATCAGCACCGGTGATTTACCGCCCAGCTCCATGGAGTATTTTTTCAGCCCGGCGTTTTTCATGATGTTGCGCCCGGTGGCGGTACCGCCGGTGAACGACACGGCACGCACGTCATGATGACGGACCAGCGCATCGCCTGCGGTTGCGCCGTAGCCCTGTACCACGTTTAGCACGCCCGCCGGAATACCAGCTTCCAGCGCCAGCTCACCCAGGCGGTCGGCGGTCAGCGGGGAGAGTTCCGACATCTTCAGCACCGCGGTATTGCCCAGCGCCAGACACGGCGCGACCTTCCAGGTGGCGGTCATAAACGGCACGTTCCACGGCGACGCCAGCGCACAAACGCCTACCGGTTGCACCAGCGTGTAGTTGAGCATCTTGTCGTCAACCGGATAGGTCTTGCCGTTCATCTGCTGGCAGACTTCCGCGAAAAATTCAAAGTTGTGAGAAGCGCGTGGGATCAACACATTTTTGGTCTGATGGATCGGCAGGCCCGTGTCCGCGGTTTCCATCGCGGCGATCTCAGGCACGTTCTGGTCGATCAGATCGCCCAGACGGCGCATCAGGCGCGCACGCTCTTTCATCGGCAGATCAGCCCATTTCGGGAACGCCTCTTTCGCTGCCGCTACCGCCTGATTGATCTCCGCTTCACCGCCAGAGGCCACATCCGCCAGCACTTCACCCGTTGCCGGATTGGTAGTCTGGAAGTAGTCGTTACCTGCAACATTTTTGCCGTTGATCCAATGATTTACTTTTTTCATTTCGCTGTTTCCTCACTCACAATTCGGTTCACCAGGCGGCCCACGCCTTCTACTTCCACCACTACTTCATCGCCAGGCACCACGTCAGATAAGCCTTTTGGTGTGCCGGTGGCGATCATGTCGCCCGGATTCAGGGTCATAAATTCGCTTAAGTAGGCGATCAGGAAGGGCACGCTGAAGATCAGATCGGCGGTGGTGCCTTGCTGGCGTAACTCGCCGTTGACGAAGGTGCGAAGGGTCAGATTATGCGGGTCCGGGATCGCCTCTTTCGGCACGATGGTTGAAAGCATCGGCGTCAGTCCGTCGCGGCTTTTGACCCGCAGGTTAGGGCGGTAGTAGTTTTCCAGATAGTCGCGAATGGCGTAGTCGTTACACACGGTGTAGCCCGCGACATAATCCATGGCATCGGCTTCGCTGACGTTACGCGCCTGCTTGCCAATAACTACCACCAGCTCCGCTTCGTAGTGCATGTATTCAATATTGTTCGGGCGCACGGAGGTCTGGTTGTCGCCAGTGAGGGTATTCGGCGCTTTCAGGAACACCAGCGGCTCTTCCGGTGGCTTAAATTCCAGTTCGCTGGCGTGGTCGGCGTAGTTCAGGCCGAGGGCAAACAGCGTACCGTGCGGGTGTGGCAGCGTTGGGAAGCTCTTGCGCGTGGTCACTTCACGTTCGTCCACTACCGGATTTTCCAGCGGCGGGAAACCTTCTGCGAGAACACGCACGCGATCGCTTGGCTGTATTTCCACGCGCGCCTGTGGCGTGCCGAGCAGAATAGCATCGCCTGGATTCAGCGTGGCAAATTCGCTCAGGGCGCTCAGCAGCTGTGCGGCGTTACGTTGTAAATCGGCGGTATTCCAGTGATCGGCAGGACGCCCGTTGATCTCGGTATAGATAGTCAGATTATCGACATTGCTGAGAGCCACGGTTTCGCCAATGGGGCAGAATCCATCACGACATTTTGCTTTGATTGCCGGACGGTAAAAGCTCTCTTCCGGCAGGCTGACGTCGTTATCCAGCGCATATCCGGCGATGTACTCTGCCGCATCTTCTTCACGTACTTTCGTCGCCGTTTTCCCCACAATCAGCGCAACAGTCGCACCGCTCAGTACTTTTTCACCCTGTGGAAAGGGAATCGGTTCACCGCAACCAATCACCGTATTGCGCGGTTTAATAAACCAGACCGCAGTTTTAGGCGGGGCTTTGTAGGGAGATTGCTGGAACGCTTCCTGCCAGGCATCAAGTTGGCTGCGATGGTTCAACGCTACGGCGAAGATAGTGCCTTTCATTACCACTCCTCGGATTCGATCATCTTAATCATTAATATGTTAATGATTACTTTTATTCCCGATTGCGTAGTTTGGCAAAAGTAAGTGATATAAATGTGATCTAATTAACAAACTATTTACATTTAAAGATAATAAAATATTAAATATCAGTAAGTTAATAAAATATCATCAATTTTGATAAAATGAAGAATTGCGGGGGCAGCTCAGTCCCGGTAACGTGATGATTAATTGTTTCTATATTAATGATTTTGAATTTTTCAGGGGAAAGATAATGCACGACTCACTAACCATTGCGTTGCTCCAGGCGCGAGAAGCGGCGATGAGTTATTTTCGCCCAATCGTTAAACGGCATAATTTGACTGAGCAACAGTGGCGCATCGTGCGTATTCTGGCGGAAAGCCCATCAATGGATTTTCACGATCTGGCGTATCGCGCCTGCATTTTGCGCCCAAGCCTGACCGGGATCCTCACGCGGATGGAACGCGACGGTTTAGTGTTGCGATTAAAGCCGATCAATGATCAGCGGAAGCTCTATATCTCGCTGACCAAAGAGGGGCAGGCGCTGTATAACCGCGCTCAGACACAGATTGAAGAAGCCTATCGGCAGATTGAAGCTCAGTTTACTGCCGAGAAAATGCAACAGTTAACCCATCTGTTAGAGGAATTTATTGCTCTGGGCAATTCCCGACAAGAAGACATCCCGGGCGATAATGAATAACTTTTTAGTATCTGATAACCAGCGCCTGGTTTTTCCATGGATGGCGGGTTACACCTTTTCATAAAGTTTTTGCTTTCCAGGCCGAAAATCTTGCATCGGTCCACAGGAAAGAGAAACCATGTTAAAACGTATCAAGATCGTGACCAGCTTACTGCTGGTTTTGGCCGTTTTTGGCCTTTTACAACTGACATCAGGCGGTCTGTTTTTTAATGCCTTAAAGAATGACAAAGAAAATTTCACTGTTTTACAAACCATTCGCCAGCAGCAACCCACGCTGAATGGCAGCTGGGTCGCGTTGTTGCAGACGCGTAACACCCTCAACCGCGCGGGTATCCGCTACATGATGGATCAGAATAATATTGGTAGCGGTTCAACCGTTGCTGAGCTGATGCAGAGTGCCAGTATTTCGCTGAAACAGGCGGAAAAAAACTGGGCGGATTACGAAGCGTTGCCGCGTGACCCGCGTCAGAGCACCGCCGCAGCGGCAGAGATCAAACGTAATTACGATATTTATCACAATGCGCTGGCGGAGCTGATCCAACTGTTAGGTGCAGGCAAAATCAACGAGTTCTTTGATCAGCCGACCCAGGGATATCAGGACGGTTTCGAGAAGCAGTATGTGGCTTACATGGAGCAAAACGATCGGCTCTATGATATCGCCGTCAGCGATAACAATGCCTCCTACAGCCAGGCGATGTGGATTCTGGTGGGCGTGATGATCGTCGTACTGGCGGTCATCTTCGCCGTCTGGTTCGGTATTAAAGCCTCGCTGGTAGCGCCAATGAATCGCCTGATTGACAGCATTCGTCATATTGCAGGCGGCGATCTGGTGAAACCGATTGAGGTGGATGGCTCTAATGAGATGGGGCAACTGGCAGAGAGTTTGCGCCATATGCAGGGAGAGCTGATGCGTACCGTCGGTGATGTGCGCAACGGGGCCAATGCCATCTATAGCGGTGCCAGCGAAATCGCTACCGGCAATAATGATCTCTCTTCGCGCACCGAGCAACAGGCCGCTTCGCTGGAAGAGACGGCAGCCAGCATGGAGCAACTGACCGCAACGGTGAAACAGAACGCCGAGAATGCGCGCCAGGCCAGCCATCTGGCATTAAGTGCTTCTGAAACGGCGCAACGCGGCGGCAAAGTGGTAGATAACGTGGTGCAGACTATGCGCGATATCTCCACCAGTTCGCAGAAAATCGCCGATATTATCAGCGTAATTGACGGCATTACCTTCCAGACCAATATTCTGGCTTTGAACGCGGCGGTTGAAGCAGCGCGTGCGGGTGAGCAAGGACGTGGTTTTGCGGTGGTTGCGGGAGAAGTGCGTAATCTGGCCCAGCGTAGCGCCCAGGCGGTTCGTGAAATTAAAAGCCTGATTGAAGACTCGGTGGGGAAAGTGGATGTTGGCTCTACGCTGGTCGAAAGCGCCGGGGAAACAATGGCGGAGATTGTCAGTGCTGTGACCCGCGTGACGGACATTATGGGCGAAATATCTTCTGCTTCTGATGAGCAGAGCCGTGGTATCGATCAGGTTGGCTTAGCGGTTGCTGAGATGGACCGGGTAACTCAACAGAACGCCGCGCTGGTGGAAGAATCTGCCGCTGCCGCCGCCGCGCTGGAAGAGCAGGCCAGTCGCCTGACCGAAGCTGTGGCAGTGTTCCGGATTCAGCAACAGCAGCAACAGCAGCGTGAAACATCGGCTGTGGTAAAAACCGTGACGCCAGCTACGCCGCGTAAAATGGCAGTGGCAGATAGCGGGGAGAACTGGGAAACGTTTTAATCGCCATAAAAATGCCCGATAAGCAAAATGTTATCGGGCATAGGGAGTTTAATCTTTACGCGGGTCGTTGATCGGCTGGCGAACCAGGAAGATGTACGCCAGTGCTCCCGCTGCGGTGACGCAACCGCAAATGATTAGTGCCAGACGGAATGAGTGGGTTGTATCAACAATAAAACCAGTAATGATCGGCGCGAAAGAGGCGCAGATGAAGCTGGCAAAGTTCTGGATACTGCCCACCGACGCAGTCATGCGAGAAGCAACTGCGACGTGGATCAAGCCCCAGCAGGATGTTCCGGCAAAGTGAATACAGAACAGTGCCATGCCAATCAGCAGAACCGCCATCATGGATGTTGTCGCTTGTGGTACTATCAGCGTAAAGGCGGCAGAACAGAACATCCCGGTAATAATGCAGATCTTACGGCTTTTAATCGGAGCCATTCCCCCTTTGACCAGCCAGTCAGTAACGTAACCGTTGACCAGCATCCCGGCAGCCCCAAACAGGAAAGGGATAGCCGCCATCAACCCTGTGCTTTTTAAATCCAGGTTATAGGCTGTTTGCAGGTAACCAGGAAGCCAGGCCAGATACAGCCACGCAGTGTAGTTGATGCCACTGAATCCGAGCATCATTCCCCACATTGTGCGGTTACGGAACAGGCTGCGCCATTCGGCAAAATTGAGCGGATCTCGGCGGGCATTGACGCTACCTGCATTGAGATAAGCTTGTTCAACGGCAGTCAGTTCTACGTGCTCGCGGTTGCGATAGAGCATATACCAGCCGATGGCGAGAAAAATCCCCAGTACACCAATGGTAATAAACATCCCGCGCCAGCCCATCACCAGCATCATTGCCGCCAGAATCGGTGGGCTTACAGCAACGCCAATGGTAGAAGCTGCGTTGAAGAAGCCCATCGGGCGTCCGCGCTCTTTGATGTTGAACCAGTCGTTAATGACTTTTACACCGCATGGGTTCATCGGCGCTTCACCAATCCCCATACCGATACGCACCAACACGAACTGCGTAAAGCTGTGCACCATGCCAGACATGGCCTGGAACAGTGACCAGAAGAACATCCCCAGTCCCAGCATCAGGCGTGGGCCTTTACGATCCAATAGTGGGCCGCAAGGAAGTTGCGCAATGCCGTAAGCGAGTGAAAACACGGAGAGCAAAGCGCCGATTTCGGTGGCACTTAATCCCAATTCTTCACGAATCGTTAAATTTGCTACCGACAGCGAACTGCGGTCGAGATAATTGATTACCGCCGCAAAAAATAATAACAACATGGCGGTGGTTTGAATGCGTTTAATTCGGGTACTGCGTTGAACTAATCCATCTGGTGGCACGGGAATATCTGCCGACGAAGATGGAGTAAATGAAGAACGCGGATCGAGGGTGATATTTTCTTTTTCCACGCCGGACTCCTGTATTTATAATTTTAATTGTTTACGTAATTGTGCATTACGCAAGGTTGACATTAACGGCAGGTTAAAGTTTTAGGACTTTACTACCGCTCACAAAAACATTTTTAGTCGACTGATTGTGAGCATAGGTAAGCGGGAATTTCCCGGTATTTATCTTTTGATAAAACCGTGCACCCGCTAATAGTTTGCTGTTTTTAATCCGTACTTAATGAGCATAACGCGTGTTCTCATTAATGGATCGAATCATTGATTGTTTAGCTGAATTCAAATGGTTACGGAGCGCAAGGGTGGCATCAAGGTCACTGCGGCAAATCAGAGCGCTGAGAATGGTCATATGTTCATCGACGGCAATGATATTGCGCTGTTTAAGATCGCTTTCGTCCCATTGATAGTGAAAATGAAAGATGACTGAGATGATCTCAAGCGATTGATCAAAAAAGATATTGTCGGCAGCTGAAAGCAGTAAGGAGTGAAAATCTCTGTCAAGTTGCGAGAACATGCGAAAGCTATTGCCGATGTTGTCACGCAGTAGCCGATGACGTTCTAGCATGGTTTTCGCCTGCAGCCAGCGGGGATCATGATCAGGCAGGTTGAGAAAGTGCTGAAGTGAATGTGTTTCGAGCATTTCGCGTAGCTCAAACAGCTGCTCGGCGTAGGATTGATCGAATTGCTTCATGCTCCACTGGCCGCGCTTTTCGCTTTGAATAAGATTATAACGGCCGAATTTTAAAAGATATTCTCTTACAACCACCGGGCTGACACCCGCGGCCCGAGCCAGTTGCAGTTCAGAAAAAGTTTCCCTAGGGCGTAACTGACGCTGGTTTATCATCGTGAAAAAAGCCTGCTCAAACACTTTGTTTTGTTCACTCATTGAAGCGGTAGTACAGGCGAAACCGTCATCATGGTCAGGTTTACGCGCAATAACATAGTCGTTTCCAACCTGCGTTAAGACGCCGCATTCGCGTAATTGGCTGAGAATATGACGCACTGTAGTGCGGCTGATGTTGTACATTTCCGCCAGCGCACTTTGCGATGGAAGTGGGGAAGGGATATGACCCCGCGCCATATCATCAATGACCTGGTTAATCACATTGTGGCGTAAATTTTGTGAACGACTCATATTTTCCTCCTTGTGAGTCCATTAAAACCCGATTTAAAACATTTTTATGCGTGTGTTTTCACAAAACAGATTTTCCGTTCCGCTGCCATTTTTCATTTTCATTGATATCTAAGGCAACAAAAAATGGATAGCCGAATCATGTCTACGATGAATGTTTTAATTTGCCAGCAGCCGAAAGAATTAGTCTGGAAACAACGCGAGATACCTATTCCGGGTGACAATGAAGCATTAATAAAAATTAAGTCTGTCGGGATTTGCGGTACCGATATTCATGCCTAGGGTGGAAATCAACCATTTTTTAGTTATCCACGGGTTTTAGGCCATGAAATATGTGGGGAGATTGTTGGGCTGGGTAAAAATATTGCTGATCTTAAAAATGGTCAGCAAGTTGCTGTGATCCCTTATGTTGCCTGTCAGCAATGCCCGGCGTGTAAAAGCGGGCGTACCAACTGCTGTGAAAAAATTTCAGTCATTGGCGTGCATCAGGATGGCGGTTTTAGTGAGTATTTGAGCGTGCCGGTGGCGAACATTTTGCCCGCAGACGGTATTGACCCGCAGGCGGCCGCATTGATTGAACCTTTCGCTATTAGCGCTCATGCGGTGCGTCGCGCAGCCATTGCTCCCGGCGAGCAGGTGCTGGTGGTCGGGGCGGGGCCAATCGGTCTGGGCGCGGCGGCAATCGCTAAAGCCGATGGCGCACAGGTGGTGGTGGCGGATACCAGTCCGGCGCGCCGTGAACATGTGGCAACGCGTCTGGAGTTGCCCGTGCTGGACCCGTCAGCCGAAGATTTTGACGCGCAGCTGCGGGCGCAGTTTGGTGGTTCGCTGGCGCAGAAAGTGATCGACGCGACAGGTAATCAACATGCGATGAATAATACCGTGAATCTGATTCGTCACGGCGGCACGGTGGTATTTGTCGGTCTGTTTAAAGGTGAGTTGCAGTTCTCCGATCCGGAATTCCATAAAAAAGAAACGACGATGATGGGCAGCCGCAACGCCACGCCGGAAGATTTCGCTAAAGTCGGTCGACTGATGGCGGAAGGGAAAATCACTGCCGACATGATGTTAACCCATCGCTATCCGTTCGCCACGCTGGCAGAAACCTACGAGCGCGATGTGATTAACAATCGTGAGTTGATTAAGGGTGTAATTACTTTCTGATAAGGCGAGATTATTAAAGTTGCCATGCAGCGTCCGGGGAAGTGTTGGGCGCTGTTTTTTTTGTTTCTTAATAATGTGTTGTAAGCCGGAGAAGGCGTGTAGGTCGCACCCTATGCGACCTACACATCAGTCAGGAATTACCCTTCACGTTCTACCACTTTAATTTCCACCATGCCGATCCCGAGCTTACGCGGCGAGTGTCCGAGGATATTCCCTTCGTTGGTTGAGACAGGTTCCGGCGGCACAATTACCAGTGTGTCGGCATCGGTTGGGTTATCGAAATGCAGTGTGGTGGTGGTCACTTCATTGCCCAGCACAAGAGTTTGTTCTTCATTGCCTACGCGTACCGGAATAGGACGGCTGGCGTTATTGCCGTATGCTTTGGCGGTAATCACCAGGTCAAATTTCTTCGGCAGCGGATGCTTGTACTCGATTTTTACTTCATCGCCCAGCTGCGCGTTGGACCAGCGGCCCCACGACTCCGGACGGGAAATCCCGCTAAACTGTTTCACCTCTTCTGGCGCACCGGCGACGTTAAAGATGAAACTGTCGGCTTTGTAGCGAATATCGTTATCAACAATCTTCAGCGTATCGACATTGCCTTTGTAACGCGCCATGTCGATGACCGTATCTTTAAATGCCGTCTTGCTCTTCCATGTTGTTTTGTCAACATGCTGAACAATTTGCTGACCGCCAAGCTGCCCCTGCGAGACACACCAGTCGGTGGAAAGTGCCAGTTCCGGAGCCCAGAGTTGTGCCATCTTGTAGCAACTGTCAACCCAGACGAAATTGTCGCGTGGAGCGAAATCGGCCAGCTGGAAACGCAGCGGTGCTGAGTATTCGCTTTCCGGCAGCGGTTCCACGCGTTTGTCTGAAACCCGCAACAGCAGCGGCAAACGGAAATGGCTACCCGAGAAGGCAATCATGTTTTTCTGCTGGTCGATGGTGAACTCTTTCATCTCTTTAGGGAATTTCCACAGGCGGATGATATCTGGCTTCCACGCCAATGTTTTCTCTTTGATATTGAGGAAGATTTCCGACATCGACTGCCCGGATAAACTGCTACGACCAAGTCCGAGATAGTTATCGCCACCGAGAATGTCCAGCACCGTCGCGCCGTTATCCATCGTGTTACGCTTCACTGCCAGCGTCTTTTGCTGCGGCTTGTCGCCACGAATGACAAAAAACAGGTTATTGCGATCCTGCTTATTGAGGTATTTCCACGCCGTGTTGTTCATCGCTAAATGGTCAGAAGAGACGACGATGACAGTATCTTTAAACCACGGTGACGCTTTGATTTTGTTGATAAACGTCGCGATATTCTCCTGGCTGCAACTTACCGCGCTGAATGACTGATTCGGCTTACCGTCAAAATCATATTTTTTGCGGTTACAGGTGCGCGAGATAAAACCATCCGGGTGATGGGTATCGACTGTCAGGGTAAACAGTGAGAATCGCTGACCTGAGCGGGAAAGCTCTTCAAACTTTTTCCACGCTTCATCGAGAACGGTATCGTCGTAGAATCCCCAGTCGTTGCGATAGTGCGGGTCGGCTACCACGCTTTTCAGCTCTTCTGAGCCGTATAAGTGGTCGAAGCCGTGCGATTTCAGGAACACATCTTTACCGGCAAAACGCAGATTTGCGCCCTGCACGAAATAGTTCTGATAACCCGAGTTTTTCAGGATATCGCCCAGACAGATGTTCTGCGGGAAGAAGCTGGAGACAGAGGCGGAGGCGTTGCCTTCAAAGGGGGCGAACAGCGGTATGCCGCACTGAGAAGCCACCATGCCCGCAATCGTGTAATCCGTTCCTGGCAGCTGCTGTGTGTGGCTGAAATCCAGGCCTTCATTTTTCAACGCGCCCAGTTCAGGCGTGAGATCCGGGAAAGCTTCGTTATCAAAATAGGTCCGCTCGAGACTTTCGCCGTAGATATAAACCAGGTTGAGTTTCGGGTCAGGGATAGTTTTCGACGGCTCTTTATAATAAGCCGCAAAGTCCGGGTCGCCATCGCGTGACTGGGATTTCACCAGTTCCGTTATCTGACGAAATGCCGGGCTGGCGTCCACCGAACCCAGCGCCAGTAAGAGCGCCAGCAGGCTGTAACCAAAATGGTGCGGATGATGACGACGACGGCGCAGGATCCAGCCCAGCGCACCGAACACCGCCGTCAGCCCCAGCACAATGCCGATACCCGGCAGGATGTATTTGCTGACGCCAGCACCGGTCAGGCTGTTGGTTAAGGTATAGAGAACCGCGTCGTTAATACCATCGCCAGTAAAATAGTCGCTGGCAAACAGGGTGATATTTAAAACGACAAATAGCCCCAGCACCGTTAACGTGGCTGCAAACCACCAGGTGTTACGTCCCGCTTTCCATGCGTAAATCAGCACAGAGGCGAGAAAAAGGGCGAAAGAGAGTAGTTCTGACAATGGGCGATCCTCACTAAACCGGGCCGTTTAGCCAACGTTTAAGCTTTTTGAGAAGCACAATGTAATGGCGTCGCCATATTGCTGCAATTCTAGTGTCAAAAAAATGCGATGTTGTTAGGAATTAGTTTATAAACAGACTTTTTTGATCGCGGTCGCTTCCCGTGTAACAGGGGGAAAACCGTCCAGGAGCAGGGAAAAGGGCAGGAGAGAGCCGCGTCAGCCGGGTAACATTTCGCGGTTCAGGAAATGAAGTTCAGCCCCTGCTTTAACACCAGATCGCAGGCTTTGGTTTTCACCTTTTCTGCCAGCGGAGTCGTTCCGATGTTATCCAGATTGAGTTGCTGACCATCTTTTGTTTTCAGCAAACCCTGAATACCGTCCAGATAGTTGGTGTCTTCTTTTTGCTCTTCACTGTTCAGGCCCAGCTTTTCCAGCACCTGGTTCTTGATGTTTTCGGCATCGGTTACCGAAGCCAGCTTTTGCTTCGCGCAGTATTGCAGAATGCCTGCGGCATTGTTCATGTTATCTGCGCTTAAGGCTTGGTTTCCGCTGCTAAGCAAGTTAGTTAATGACGCGAGCGACCAACCGCCTTCCTGTGTCGTGCTGTTTTGGTTGCCAAGTTCGCTGGCGGCGCTGGAGAGCGCATCTTTCCAGGACGCAGCATGCACCCCGGTGGAAATTAATGCGCTGGCGGCAATGGCACAGCACAGAAGATGTTTAATAGTTTTCATCATCATTACTCAAGGTGGAATTGTGTCGCAGTATACCGCCAGAAACGGGGATTAATACTCTTTACCCGTTACCCGGCTACGGTAGCTATCCCAGTTGAAGATCACCCATAAACTGTTACCCAGGCGCATACGGTCCATCACGCGTTCGCCCAGCAACTTGGTCATCTCTTCCATATTACTGTTGGTCAGCATCCCGGTTGGGCGTTTGGAAGAAGAGCGGCGATCGACGATCTGGTTGATGATCACTTTTTCGTATTTCGATTCGGTCTGCACGCCGATCTCATCGATCACCAGCAGATCAACGTTGCTCAGATCGTTAAGCAGTTGTTCTTCGCTGGTACCGCTATTCCTGAAGGTATCTTTCATCGCCGACATAATATCGGCCACGGTGATGATCAATACGGATTTACCGCGTAGCAGCAGCTCGTTGCAGATTGCCGCCGCCAGATGGTTTTTGCCGGTTCCTGGCTTACCAGAAAAGATGAAGCTGGCGATGTTGCCGTCAAACTCTTCGACATACTGGCGCGCTTTGCTTAACGCATTCATCTGCCCTTCACACTCAACGCGATAGTTCTCAAAGGAGCAGTTCTGATGCAGTGGACGAATACCGGAGCGGTTAAAGGTGCGCTGCATTTTCATCGCCCGATTTTCACGTTCGAGAGCGGCGGAGCGGATCGCCCCTTGTTCTTTCTGCCAGGCCAGTAGCTCTTCACCCGTTTTGAATGCAGGTTTGATATGGGCAGGCATCATTTTTTGCAGGCGTTGCATCAGGTCGCCAACGTTTTTCATCGTTACCCTCTGAATCCTGGTGGAATTTGGCTGTCAGGTTCACTGACCGTATTCACATCTCGTTTCGGCAGTCCGCCGTTGCTGGCACGACCGATTTGCAGGCTGCGCGCCAGTTTTTGTTGCCACTGCACATGGTGAAAGACTTTACCTTCCGCCTGCCAGTAGGCAATGAATGAGGCCAGTTCTTCGGTGGTCACCGGCTCTCTTAGCGCCACGCCCCATAGCGCCGCCAGGCGGATAAAATCGGCATCGGGTTGCCAGTCCGGATACATGGCGAATTTCCCCATGGGTACAGCAACGGGAGCGGCTTGCGGTTCCTGATAGAGTTGATCGTCCAGAGCGACATCGCTTCCCGGACGCGCTAGCTTTTCTTCCAGCGCCAGCAGTTCAGCCAGGCGTGCAGGCGTGACGGCATAAAACGCCGGGGCATTGTTAGCAAATACGGCAACCACACCGCCTTCAGCTTTTGCCAGAACGGTTTGGTGATCGTGTACCAGGGCGTCAATACCAACGACGTCCGGGGTCAAAACTCTGGAAGACATACTGTTTCTCAAATATGGAACGATGAACGAGAAGGGAGATAACTTTTATAGTAACACACGGAGGAGAGGAGGCTGTCTCTCATCCGTGTGCTTAAGCGAGGCAATTTTATACGCGAGGGCGCTTGCGGTACAACCATAATCCAGGAATGGAAAGACCGATGGATAACGCACCAACAATCGATGAAGCTGTAAGAAAGTTGGTTAACAGGGTAATCATCAACGGTTCGCTGTAACCTAACTGGCTGATTTTTACCGACGAAATCATTGCGGTATAAGCCGATATGCCCGGGAACATAGGGATAACGGCCGCCACGGTAAACACTTTCGGATGCGCCAGATACCAGCGCGACCATTGAATACCAATGGTACCGACCAGCATAGAAGCCATAAAGGTTGACCACTCAATATTCAACCCGCTGGTCATCAAGATCATTCGGGAACCATGACCTATCGAGCCAAGCAGCGCACACCAGCGTAACGCCCGCACGGGAACGTTGAACACCATCGCAAAGCCGACCGCAGGAATGGCGGCGAGGATCATATCCTGCGCCAACGCTAACAGAAATTCGATCACACCCATCCGCGTAGCCCCCAAATCGTCAGTGCCATCACTACGCCGACGCAGGTAGCCAGTGTCAGCAGACTGGCGATCGCCCAGCGTGCCAGTCCGGTATTGATGTGGCCTTTAAACATATCGGCGACGGCATTAATCAACGGAAAGCCCGGCACTAGCAGCAGAACGCTGGCGGCCATCGCAATGGTGGGGGTATTGCTGAAAGTGGGGAGTTGCAAAAGCAATCCGGAAATGGTGGTGGCGGCGAAAGCGGTAAGGCAAAAGTTGATCTGTGGATGAAGATGACGTTGTGCCAGCAGCTGGCGGATATACATCGCGGTCGTACTGGCAAAGAAGGTGATGACGGCACCATCCCAGCCACCGTTATTGAGTTTACAGAAACAGGCGCAAGAAAGGCCAACCATTAAGGCTACCAGCCATCTTGGGTAACGTAATGGTTGAATTTGGCTAAATCGTTTCTCTACGCCTTTGTAATCCAGCAGATGATGCTCCGCAAGAATCACAATGTGCTGGACTTCAGTCACCACATGCATATTAATGCCGCGATCGTGATTTTTACGTGTCGATGTCAGGCATTGCCCATCTTTAATAGTTGTCAGCACTATGGCGTTCGAAGAGATAGAACTTTCGACGCTGTCCATTCCCAGCGCCCGACCCAGTCGTGAGGAAAGCTCATCAACCAACGCGCTTTCCGCACCATGTTGCAAAAGAAATAATCCACACTGGATACAAAGCCGCGTTACGGCTCGCTGTTGCTCAGTTTGCATAACTCGCCCTTTGTCATAGACGTGCTGCGTATTGTTCAGATAATGAGAATCCATTTGTATCATGAAGCACGGTTGTTTTGCGGTAGGTTAAGATCAAAATTGCGCTGATTAATCCTGGTTATTGGGACAAGCTCGGTGATAAAAAGCGAATTATCTCTCGCCGCAAACAAACTATCACATGAATATTATCACTATAATGAATTTATTGTTTAGCCTTTACGGGTCAGGATAATAGATAGCTGGGCGCGTTTTTTAGTGTTAACAAGTTAAAATCATCAGATTTTATTGAATAAATATTGATTGTGTGATTCCCGCATTCTGCGGGAAGAGATATCATTTAATTATAAATTAAATGAATGAGATTTCTGTTTTTCATTAAGTATTTCTAACAACTTAATGTAGATATTTTAAATGTCTCCAGGCTATTTCACCAGGTTATCATTTGATGCTAACCTTCTGACACATGCAGTGGAGTTGTTGTGCAGCAGGAGTATGCTGATATGAAAGTGAATGCTAAGGATAATTTATTCGCTTAATCTATTAATTTGCTGGAAACATTTAAGGAATGGGTAATGCTGCCAACTTACTGATTTAGTGTATGATGGTGATTTTAAGGTGCTTGCGTGGCTTCCATTTCCATC